>JBCCEG010000114.1:0-5659 GCA_039030455.1 Myxococcota bacterium
AAGCGAGGGTCAGGCTCTTTGTGTTCTTTCCGAACCGTTACGGCAGGCCTTGGAGCGCACGTTGCGCGACGGGCGGCAGGCCATGCTGTTTCTCAACAGACGGGGATACGCGACGTTCGCGCTGTGCGATGCCTGTGGTCATGTGCTGGGCTGTCCCCATTGCACGGTTTCACTCACGCTCCACAAGAGCAGCGGAGCCTTGCGGTGTCACCAATGCGGTCACGCGCGGCCCGTGTGCCAAACGTGTCCCCGTTGTGCCGAGGAAAGCGTTGTTTCTCTAGGATTGGGATTGGAGCGCGTGGAGCAGGAGGTGCAACAGGTGTTCCCCAAGGCCGCCGTGGCGCGACTGGACAGCGACACGGTCGGCAGCCCCCGTGAACTGAGCGACGTGCTTGAGCGCATGCGCGCGCGCGAGCTCGACATTCTGCTTGGCACGCAGATGATTGCCAAGGGGCATGACTTCCCCGCCGTGGCCCTCGTCGGTGTGATTTTGGCGGATATCGGGTTGTCGATGCCGGACTTCCGTGCCTGTGAGCGCACGTTTCAAACGTTGACTCAGGTGGCGGGCCGCGCGGGACGGGGGGAGGATCGGGGCCGGGTTCTCATTCAAACGTTTAATCCCGACCACCCCGCCGTTGTTTTCGCGCGACAGCACGACAGCGAAGGGTTTGTTCGCTATGAGTTGCAAGTGCGCCGCCGTTACGGTCAGCCGCCGTTCACGCGCACGGCCTTGCTCGGCATTCGCGGACAGCGGGTCGATCAGGTCGAGACAGTGGCGCGGCATGTGTTTGACTATGTGACGCGCGCGCTTGCGCACTGGGGTTTACAGGAAACGTGTTCCGTGTTGGGTCCGGCGCCCGCGCCCATCGAGCGGCTTAAGGACAACTACCGGTACCACGTTTACCTCAAAACGGACACCGCGTCCGCTCGCGCCAAACTGCTTGGCGCTTTGCAAGCCGATCTTTCCGTGCGTAGGTTCGCCTCGCGCCACCATTGCCTGATTCGCATCGAGGTGGATCCCCAATCGTTTTTGTGATGCCGTTTCACGAAAATAATGGTCCCTTCCTGTCATTCCCGCGAAAGGGGATTTCCAAAAAGGTGAGACGCGATTAATCGCGTCTCTACGAGGGTGGAACACGCCAAAATGGATTCCCGCCCCTGTTCGGCAGCCAGGGGCAGGCTCCAGCCCCGAATCCAGTTGTCATCCCTGCGAAAGCAGGGATGGGAACGAAAAATTGCTTTGGCTGACTGTTCCATGAGGCTACCTGTGCGGATCAGTATGACTGCATGGGATCCGTGTGAGACAGCGTTTGTCGGGTTTTGAGCGTCGCACGATTGCTTTGACGGAGATCGCTCTTGTGTGCGAATGTGCTTTGTATGATCGGCGCGACAGCAACGCAACCTCCCGTTCGCATCCTCAACCCGGGGGGGCCGGTGCCGCGCGGCGTGGAGAACTTCGCCGAAGCCGTCACGGGGCGATACTGCCTGGTGGACAAAAGCCCGTTCATCCGCCAAATCCTTGACTGCGACGACAAGGTCATGCTCATCACCCGCCCGCGTCGGTTTGGCAAGACGATAAACATGAGCATGTTGCAGGCATTTTTCGAGCGGCCGCGCGAGGGGGACAAGACAGCGGACCTTTTCAACGGAATGTTGATTCAACAAGCCCCCGACGGGATTATCGAGCAAAAAAGGCAATATCCGGTTATCTCCTTGTCCTTTAAGGATGTGAAGGAAACGTGTTGGCAAGACGCCCGCGAGCATCTGTGTCAGTTGCTGCGCGATGAGGTCTCGCGACAATGGCCCGCCGAAATGGACGAGGCTTGCTTGCGGGGCCTGCTCCCCAGTCAGCAAGAAGCGCTGCGACACGTCGTCGACGGCGAGGCGAGCGATTTACAGTGGCGCAACAGCCTGTGGGCCTTGTGTGCCGGTTTGACGCGCCAATACGGTCGTCCGCCGCTGGTTCTCTTGGATGAGTACGACACGCCGTTGCACGCGGCCTACGCCCACACCAAACCCGAAGAGCTGGAGGACGGCGGATGCTATTTCAACCGCATGGTGCAGTTCATGCGGGGTCTTTTGGGCACGGCGCTCAAGGGGAAGGATACGGCATTCCACAAGGCGGTCATCACCGGCATTTTGCGGGTGGCCAAAGAGAATATCTTTTCGGGTTTGAACAACCCGGGCGTGTACGGCGTGACCGAGGAGCGCTTTGCATCTTCGTTCGGATTCACCGAAGCGGAAGTCGCGGACCTGCTTGCCGCGCGGGGCTTGCGAGATCGTTTTGACGCCGTGCGCGATTGGTACAACGGTTATCGGTTCGGCGGGGACACCCCCGCGACAATTTACAACCCCTGGTCCGTGATCAGCTACGCGACCAATCCCACCCAAATCCCTAGACCTTACTGGGTCAACACCAGCGGCAACGAGCTGGTCCACTCCATGCTGGAAAAAAGCAACGATCCCCAAGATCGCGCCGACATGGAAACGCTGCTTTTGGGTGGCGCGGTGGAAAAGGAAATCTCCGACAGCCTGGCGTTGCGAGACCTTCCCAATCTGTCGGACGCGCTATGGAGCATCTTACTGACAAGCGGTTATCTTACGGTTGATCACGGTGAGACCCCTCTCTTCGGCACGCGGCTGCGGGTTCCCAACAAGGAAGTCCAATTCGTCTATCGCCGCTTAGTCACCGGCTGGTTCCACAAGTCCGCCGCGAGTCACGTGCTGCCCGCCGCGCTCAAGGCCCTGGCGGCGGGGAACGTGGAGCAATTCGCGCGGCATTTGACGACGTTCGCGGGAAGCAGTCTCAGCTACTTTGACTTCGCCGGTCCGGAGCCCGAGCGCGTGTACCACGCCTTGGTGTTGGGCATGTTGGCGTATCTGTCGGACGCCTACCGCATCCGCTCCAATCGGGAGAGCGGCCGGGGTCGTTCCGATCTTGTGCTCATTCCCAACGATCCAAAACGACGCGGCATCGTTATGGAGTTCAAGGTGGTCCGGACCGAGGATCAATTGAAGCAAGCCGCGCAAGCAGCACTGCAACAGATCAAAGACAAGAACTACGCCGCCGAGTTCGCCCAGCGGCAATGCTCCTTTGTGTTGGCGGTTGGGATAGCCTTCGCGGGGAAAAGCCTGGCCGCCGCGCATGAACGGTTGGGGTAAATCGTAGGGGATCGGTGATGGACCGTCGCCCGTCATTTATCTTTTATGAAGTGTAAGCGCCTGCGTGAAAACCCGTTCCAATCGCCGCAGTCCGTCGTCAAGCTCGCCCCGCATGTGGATGCGGAGTATGCGTTGGCCACGCTCGGCCACCACGGCGAAGTCGCCCCGCGCCTGCGCTTCTTTCACCGCGCGAAACCCGTAGGAGCGGTCTGGGATTGGGAGATCCGGCTGGTCGTCGCACGTGATGGTGACGAACACCCCTTGGCGCGGTCCGCCTTTATACAACTGACCGATGGAGTGCAGGAACCGAGGGCCGAAGCCCGCTGTTGTCGCCACGCGTTTGGTTTGATGAACACGGTGGCGGATCCGGTTGAGCGTCGCGACGCATGCGTCGTGGCGGGGCAAAAAAGCCAACAGGCCAAAGTAGGACTCGGATTCATGGGATTTGACGGATGGTTGGATGTCGGATAGGGGAGATGGCGGGGAAAAGCAGTCGCCCGAGCTTAGTTGGGCTAGATGGTTTCGTAGGATCTCGACGACCGAGGCAGAGTTGTCTTTTGGCGGACCGGAGTCACCCGCATCGGCGATCAACACACACAGACCGTTCTCTTGTTTTGTCCATGATAATGGTGACAATCGGCCTGTTTGTTCCGCGTCTTGCATGAACGTACGTGTTCGCTGTTTGCTTGCCTCTACGTCGGGTTGATCAAAAGGGTTGATGCCCAACACGCTCCCCAGCACGGCCGTGGCGATTTCCCACAGCACGAACTGTTGCGCGATTCCCTCATGCGGCGCCACGTGCAGGCGAATGACGGGGTGGCCTGCTTTGTCATCCTGAGTGCGAAGCACGAAGGATCTCCCCGCGTTGCGATCGGTGGGGAGATTCTTCGCGTCGCTATCGCTCCGCTCAGGATGACAGGGAACGGAGGCTGTGGAATCCAACCAAACGAAAACACGATCGGAGCCGTAGTGAGCGGTTTCACCAAGCTCTTCACCGTCGATGGGAATCACCCCTTGTTTTTGTTTGCCGGTGGACTCGGCCAGCAGCTGCTCTAGCCACGCGCCAAGGGCTTTGGTTTTTTCATCGGTGATAAACGTCACTTTGTTCCGTCCGTGCCGTGCCAACGCTCCCAGTAAAATACCCAAGAGAACAGCCGGATTGTCCGCGGGGGCAACGCTGTAGGCGCAGGCATCCGCCATGGCCTTGGCTTGCTCGGCCAGGGGTTGCAACGGAATGCCCAGGGCGAGCGCCGGCACCAGGCCAAAAGGGGAGAGAGCCGAGTAGCGCCCGCCGATGCTAGGCTCTCCTTGAAAGACACATGCGAATCCCTTGGCTTGGGCGAATTGCTCTAGTGGTGTGCCTGGATCCGTCACCGCGATAAAGTGCGAGCCCGCTTGCTCTTCCCCCAACTTTTGGCGTGTCTCGTGCCAAAAAAAGTCCCGCAACAGTTCCGTTTCTAGCGTCGTGCCTGACTTGCTAGAGACAATAAATAAGGTGTCTTCCAGCGGGAGTTGCTCTCGCAGTTGGCCAATTTGCGCGGGGTCGGTGGTATCTAGCACGTGGAGACTCGTACCGCAGATCAGAGGGATTGATGGGATTGCAGGATGACCGGTTTGGATCAAGCGCGCGACTTTACCGTTGTCCCCTCTATGATCCGACGTTCGGCCATCACCGCAATCCCCGTGAATCCGAGTACTCGGCTTGAGTTCCGTATCGCCATACACGTGGGCGAGCACTTCCGGCGCCAGGCTAGAACCGCCCATACCTAACAGAACCACATGTTTGTACGTATTTTGCCAGGGGGTTTTCGTTAAGTCTTGCCCGCCCTGTTGCAGCGGCTGATGCGCCGCGTCCAGCCAACCCATCCACGCCGACTCATCGCCGCCGGTCCACAGCGCCCCGTCCTTGGCCCACAGCCGCGCTACATTGCGTCGCAGCGTCCAGCGGTCCAGGGTAACCAGCGCGTCGCGAATCGGCTTGGCCAGAGTTGCGCGGGGGAGTCGTGCCGACAACGGCCCGACTTGGAACACGGCGTCGGGTTGATTTGGCGGTAGATGGTGCCGGGCGAATGCCAGCTTGCCTTGCACGGCCGCCAGCAGCTTGTCAAAGCTGTTGGTGAACTTGGCAATGCCGTCCCGTAAGAGTTCGTCGGTGATATCGTTCAGGGAAATGCCTTCTTCCGCTAAACTCCGCAAGACGTTTTGTGCTTGGTCCTGGGCTTGATTTAGCCGGTCGGCGACCGCGCCGTGATCGCGGAAGGCATCTAGCGTTTTCATCGGCATGGTGTTCACCGTGTCGGGTCCCGCCAGCTCTTCCACATAAAGAACGTCACTGTATTTAGGATCCTTGGTGCCGGTGCTGGCCCACAACAATCGCTGGGGGCAAGCGCCTTTGCCGGCTAGCTCTTGCCACGAAGGCGTCGCGTGGAGTTTTCCGCGCTTGGCGTGCGCCGCCTTGGCGTTGGCGATGGCTGCTTTGCCAAGCAGGGCGTGCAGT
>JBCCEG010000115.1:0-5640 GCA_039030455.1 Myxococcota bacterium
AGGTTTTTCAAAATCAACTTCTACATATATTCAATCCCAAACACCTCCACAAAAGCCTCCTTTACCTGCTTTTTGACCACTTCCATATCGAGTTCTCTCCCTAGCTCAGCTTGGAGAGAGGCGTTGTCCGGCGACCTCCGTGACACGGGCACGGTGTCTTTGTGGGCGCGCCGAGGCGTCCGCTTGCCGCCGTGGTTCACCCGCAATTGGGGCGACCGCGCGAAGCTTAGGAGTTCAAAAAACTCGCTGGTGACCTCGCCCTCCAATTCGGCGCGCAACTGCTTTGCGTTTGGATCCATCAAGGAGTCGTTTTGTTCGATGCCAAATACCTTCTCCAACTCCAACGCCGTGAGTTCGTAACGAGACAAGCCCGCGGCCTCGGCAATTACTTGGGGTTCGACACCGGCGGCGAGGAGCCTGCGGGCAATTTCGCGCTTCTTGCGCGGCTTGATCCTCGACTTCTTCTTGCTCAAACCCTTGCGCAAGCCTTGGCGCAGACCCTTCATGAAGAACTTCTTCGCCTCCGCGACGGAGAGTTCGCCGCATGGAGAATCAAGGCTTTCCGGATCAAGTTGACCAATGAATCGAGGGGACGGATCGACGGACACGGGGTTTGGATCAGTGAACGTGATAACCCGCATGCCCTTGCGCGCCATGTTGCGCGCGACCTTGAGAAGCGCGGCGGCTCTACCTGGATCGTCCCCTTTGTTTTTGCTTTGCAGAAACCTCTTCCACTCGGTGAAATCACATTCCGCGCCTATGATTTTGCCTTCCAGATCGCCCTTTTCCAAAATTTTTCTCACGGTTTGTTCCAAACCCTTCACGCCTTTCCCGCCTCTTGACGTTGTCAACCCATGGCGGGGCAAATCGGCCGCCTCGGCGGCCACCTCCGCTTCGACGCCCGCGAGAATTAGGTTGCGGGCGATCTCTAGCGCCGTGTTGGTTTCGGTCTCCACCACGCTTTTCCGCAAACCTCGGATCAGTCCCCGCGTAAAGGCTTCGCTCGGGCAGCTGAGTTCCTCCAAATCGCTTTTGTGTGTCCATGGGTTCATAACTTCCTCCTACCAACAACGTGTGCTTGAACGACGCGGGCGACATTTGCCTCGACGGGAGGACTATACCACGCCGCTGTTGTCCCTGGGAGAATTCGGGTGTTTGGGGAGCCGCGTGCGAGGTTTTGTCTAGTCCCTGCGGTCGCGGAAAACATACTGCACTGCAGTGTAGTGCACTGTAATGTACTGCATTGCATTGCGAGCGGGGGGGGTGTTTGGGCGAACAGGTTCCAAAATGCTCATTTTGGAACCTGTTCCCCCCGAGCGCCGAAACAAACCAAAATCCACACCACAGGCCGATCTAACCTGATTCCCAGCACGGGAACGGAGACGAACCGAACGGAACAGCGCCGAATCGACGGCGGCGACGGCAAAACCAACCCGTGTCACTATATCAATCAAACAAAACCAAGCTTTCAAGCAATGAAAAACATACTGTACTGCACTGTAATGCATTGCAGGCGACGGGAAGGGCGAACACGGCACGGCAACCGTCACCCGTGGAAAATGCCCCCTACGCCACTTTTTCAAAGGAACATCGCGGGTTGGCGAAACCGGCGACGTGGTTCTTGTCCTTTTACGCGGTTTGTTGGAGCCGTTCTTGATCCGCCTTGCCGGGGGCGCGCTTGAACTCTAGAACAATCCCCGGCTTGTCCGGGTGTTTGGGGAACAACAGCACGTCCGCCCTTCCCGCCCCCGCTTCGCGCCCGGAGCGTAGGCGATTGGTTTGGCGTATCGATCACGGGTTTCTCCTCGGTCCCACTCTTCCTATCCCATTCGATGCCGCTGTTCCCCCCGCCGTCACTTTTCAAGTTCGCGCGGCACGGTGATCTTGTGGGTTTTGTCCAACTTGCCGCCGCGAACCACCTGGCGCGGTCCGCTGCCCAGGTCAAGCCGTCTCGGGTGGAGCGCGCGAAACCAGGGCCGCCGCGTGCGGCGCGCTAAAAAGAGAAACAGCCGCTTGGCCTTCACGCTGTCGCAGTTCTCCAACAGCTGTTGTGTCAGCGTCGGACAGGGGTCCCCGTCAAGCCGCGTATGAACCGGGCGGCGGCAAGAAATTCGTGGTCGTTGGACACGAGGCGCGCGCATTCCAACATGGCCCGCTCGGGTCCGGCGACGCGCACGGGAAAACCAGGTTGCTCCCAAATCGTCAACCCCAAATCAACGGGCAGGAAGCCGGACACCCTAAGCTTCGCCCGTGAAATGCTGCGCGGCGGCTTTTCCGTTACCACGCTCGCCGAGCTAACCGCTCTGCCCGCTCAAGTGATCGACGAGCTCAAGGACGAGCGCCCGGCAATCAAATACTCGATCACGGAGAAGGGTCGCCGATATCTCGATCAACTGGGACTTTAGCCCCCACGGCCTTGTCCGCGACTATTGCGGACCGCGCGGATCGGTATCACCGCCGAGAATCCCCCTAGAATCGACGATCGTTATGTCTGTGGTTTGGGGGACAGGAAGATCCGTTAGAATCAAAAATATCGCCGCACAGGGGCTGCTAGACGAAGACGGCCCAAAGCAGCTCCGTTCATCTCTGCCAAAACGAGGAACAGAGGGCGGTTTCTTTCCGGCCCTAACACGCGCTCTAGGTTGATAGAGAGCCTCGTTGCAAGCCTCTCCTAACGGCTTGAGTGAGTTTATCGACCTCTGCCTGTGCGAGATGTTTGAAGGATCCTGCGGCAGAGTCCTCTGTCTGAAATTGTTTGGGTTCTCCTCTTTCAAGCGGGGAACAAATTTCACAAAGCTGATCGTCTGTTTTTATCCGCCGGAATTCAAGGCGGACCATGGCGCATAGCTTTTGTTGTAGCTCCTTTCGCGTTTCGTCGATATCGCCGAATTTGCCGTCACCGTCGTAGTGGATAGCTAACCTAGAAATGCCGTCCTCGTCGGCACAGGGGAGGTTTTAGGGGGTAAAACGGCTTTTCAGGCCCGATTTTTCTGCTTCGCGCGTCCGCTCAGGGCTCTCATCGCTCGTGGCACAACGTGCCCCGGCCCCGGAGGCGCTATGCAAGTTTTTGGAGGCCAAACTCGCGCACGAGCCTGTATGCAATGTCGGACTCGTTGATCTGCTTGCCAAGCTAGGCATCCGTCCGCAAGAGGGCAAGAGCGCCAGGAAGGAAATGCTCGATCCAATCATGCGGACGGTCAACGGCCAATCCATTCGAGACGGAGCCTACCGTATCGAGATTTGCCTACGTCTATCCAGCCGCGAGGATGATTACAGACTCACGGCGAAACGCGTTGCGATAACGAGCTAGGCGGGCGTTGAAGGGGTTCTTCGCGGCGTGTGAACGCCGCGACGATCCGGGGAAACGCGCCCACACCCGGCAAAAACCGACATTCGGGGTAAAAACCCGCGAATGAGGCAGAAAAGACGGGCTTATTAGCTTTCGCAAATCAGGTGTAGACAGGGGTTTGCCAGGGAGTTCTCGGGGAATTGCTCACCACTTCGCGGCATGTTCCCAGGGGGTAGAAGCCTCCTCATTGATCCCCTTTCGCAGGAAGACGGAGGCACAAAAACCTCATGAAACCTGGTCATAATCTCCACGGGTGCCTCCCTTTCCGTCGCTTTGTTCCCCACGCGCCGGCAACAGCAAAAACCGACATTCGGGGTAAAAACCCGCGAATGAGGCAGGAAAAACGGGCTTATCAACCTTCCACAGGGCAAACCGACATTCGGGGTAAATCGGGGCGGAAAAAACCGACATTCGGGGTAAATCGGAGCGCGAAAACCGACATTCGGGGTAAATCAAGGCCGGAAAAAACCGACATTCGGGGTAAATCGGGGTTTCGGAAAGGTAGATTCCACGGGGATCATCGAGCGATTTTCGGCCTGTCATAACTTTTCTTAACTTAACCAGAGACTCATAACTCTCCGGAAAAAGAAAAAGAAAGAAAAAGAAAAGGCGGCGATTTTTGAGCCAGGCAACAGGCCGCTCAAACGTTGGCGGTTAACACGGAGCCGCACGACAGGCGGATTTGGAAATTTCCCATAAGGGCCTTGGCATTTCGCTTCGCGCACTCTACGGCGAAACAAACCACACGGACGACGGATACACAGGGTTGCTTAACCTAACGAACCATCTCTCGCTTTCAAGAATACCACTAGAATCGACGATCGTTATGCCTGTGGTAGAGAGTGGGAAGACCCGTTAGAATCAAAAATATCGCCGCACAGAGGCTGACACGACCAAGCCGCCCGCAGCAGTTGTTCAAACCATCCACGGCTCTAGGGTATCCGCGCGAAAATCGGCCGAGGCCAAATCATCACCGGAGGCTTGACAAGGTTGTTTCCACCGCCGACAGTGCATCAAGGCTCGCCCTGGTAGAAGACCGCGAAATAACCGACAGCTCGATCGTCCGTTGCGCCCGGGGGGTTAAACGCGCCGCCGTCGCCGCGAAGATCTTGAGAAGTCATCTCGGAGAAGTACCGCGTTATGGAAATACAACCAATATTCCCGGACCTAGAACTTAGATTTTACAAAGTCTTGCGCAAGAAACACGCGCATGTGTTTCCACGGCAGGCCGCGGATGCGTTTCTCGTGAAGGAAGTCGTTCTCGGAATGCTAGATCCCGGCGAACGCCGGATTTTCCCAAACCTCTGGTTTAGCTTCGTGTGCTCCGTGACGCCCTTGCCTCTCTTGAGAACGAAAAATCGGCGGGGTGTGAAGTCAAAAGTCCCTTTTGGCAAACCAAAAGCAGCTTGCTAGAAAATGTTAAGAATGGGAAGCGATATCTCGCAAGAAAAGCCGCCGTCCACGAGTCGGCGCGCTTTATTTAGGGGCGCTGGTCTGGTAAACCGATTCCCATTTTCTGTCCGGTAAAAGAAGGGATCCCCGTCCGTGCGCGCGGGCGGGGGTTCTTGTCTCTTTCGCCGCTTCGCGCGAATGTCGGCCGAACCTTGGAATAGGTTGAGTGGCCTTTTTTGCCCCAAAAGGGCGACTTCCGGACCAAAAAAGGGGGGTAAGTTTGCCGTTCAAGGGGCGAAAAACAGGTTTTTTCACCGCCTCCGAAAAATGATATCCGCCTGGGGAGTGGTTATGACCCCCGCGTGTGTCTCTCCACGCGCAAGGCGTTCTCCCGCGCGCGCGTCCTTTTACGTCCACCGTGTTTTTTTAGGGCAAAACAGGGGTATTTTCGGTTAGTATAGTGCAGTTGGTGATACTTGGAGTATGCTAAGAGGAAAAAAGCTAAACAGACTGCTGTTGCACTGGCACCCCGACACTGTTGTCACGCGCCCTTGGTTGCGGCGCCTGGGCATCTCCCCCGCCTTGCAGCGCCGCTACGAACATTCCGGCTGGCTGTGCTCCATCGGCGTCGGCGTGGCCGTGCGATATGGGCGAGCTGTGGACTGGCCGGGGGCGGTGCACGCGCTACAACACCAGCTGTATCTCCCCGTGCACGTGGGCGGCTCCTCGGTATTCGCATTGTCCGGCGACCCCCGTGACACGGGCACCTTGCATCTGTGGGCGTGCCGAGGCGTCCGCTTGCCGTTGTGGTTCACCCGCAATTGGGGCAACCGCGCGAAGCTTAGGGTGTCCGACTTCCTACCCGCCGATTTGGGTTTGACGATTTGGGAGCAACCTGG
>JBCCEG010000116.1:0-5474 GCA_039030455.1 Myxococcota bacterium
GGGCAGCAAAGCGAAACCCCCCGTGCATTCGCCGCGCCCATTTTTTCTGGATTCCTGCTGGAGCCTGCCCCTGGCTCCGAACAGGGGCGGGAATGACAAGGATGGGAACGTTTTTTTCGCGGATTGGTATCAGAATGACAGGGGGTGTCGCTTTGCTGCCCAAGCGAGCTGTTCCGCGAAAGGCAACGGGGGGTGGTGAGCAAAGGGCCTTTGGTCCACCCCGCAAGGGAGAAATCCTGTTATACTGAGTAAAAAGTGAGCACACGGGAATTGGGCTTGTCCTTGTGTGTGTTATACAAGGTGCGACAGTTGGCGGTACGTGAAGCTGCCGAAGTGGGGAGCCGGAGTGGGTCAGTCATCGAGAACGTTGTTAATCTGGTTGGTATTTGGTTTTTTTCTTGTCTCGATGTGGAGTCTGTTTGGCGAGGTTCACGCTCGCAACGACCGAGTTCCGTTTTCGCAAGTGATTTCCGCTGTTGAGGAAGGGCGCGTCAAGCAGCTTGAGATCGTTGGTCAGACGTTTACCGGTGAGTTTACCAGCGGGGTCCGGTTCCACTCCACGGGTGTGCTCACCGACGGTGTGTTGGATTCGTTGCAGCGTGCCGGCCGTCACTTTGAGACGCAGTACACGGTTCGCAAGGAACAAACAGGGACTTTTTTGCTGCTGCTGTTGCAGTGGCTCCCCCTGCTGCTGACTCTAGGTTTGTTTCTCTTTTTCATGCGGCAGATCCAGGCGGGCGGCAACCGTCTGATGTCTTTTGGCAAAAGTCGCGCGCGACAAGTGACCGAGAAACACAGCACCACCACCTTCGCCGACGTAGCGGGCGCGGGGGAGTGCAAACGCGACTTGCGCGAGATCGTGGCGTTTCTAGAGAACTCCAAGCATTACACCCGTTTGGGCGGGCGCATCCCCAAGGGCGTGTTGTTGATCGGCGCGCCTGGAACAGGAAAAACACTGTTGGCAAAGGCGGTGGCCGGCGAGGCCCGAGTCCCGTTTTTCAGCATCTCCGGTTCGGAGTTCGTCGAGGTGTTCGTGGGCATCGGCCCCAGCCGCGTGCGTGATCTGTTCGAGCAAGCCAAGAATCACGCTCCGTGCGTGATTTTTATCGATGAGATTGACGCGGTGGGTCGTCATCGCAACGCGGGCGGATTCGGCGGCGGGCACCAGGAGCAGGAGCAGACGCTCACGCAGCTGTTAACGGAAATGGACGGTTTTGAAGCCAACACGGGCGTGGTAGTCATGGCGGCAACCAACCGGCCCGAGATCCTGGACCCGGCCATTCTGCGTCCCGGGCGTTTTGATCGGCACGTTGTCGTCGGCAAGCCCGATCTTTCCGGCAGAGAAGCAATTCTCAAGGTCCATACCCGCAAGGTAAGGCTGGCCGAGGACGTGGACTTGGGTGTTGTCGGCCGTTCAACGCCGGGCATGTCGGGCGCGGATCTGGCGAATTTGGTGAACGAAGCCGCCTTGTTCGCCGCGCGAGAGCATAAAGAAGCTGTCGAGATGAAGGATTTCGAAGCCGCCGCCGACAAGATTATGATGGGCTCCGAGCGTTCTTCCATGGTCATGTCCGCCAAGGAGTTGAAGGCGACCGCCTACCACGAATCAGGCCATGCCATGGTGTCGTGTCTGTTGCGGGGCGAGAAAGATCCCGTGCATAAGGTGAGTATCATTCCGCGCGGCGCCGCGTTGGGGGTCACCATGCAGCTGCCCACCGAGGATCGCTACTGCGTGACAAAAAGCTTTGCCTGCAACCAGATTGCCGTGCTTATGGGCGGTCGGATTGCCGAGGAGATTGTGCTGGGAGAGCCTAGCAGTGGCGCGGGCAACGACTTTGACAAAGCCACGACGTTGGCGGAAAAAATGGTTTGCGAGTGGGGGATGTCCGATGCCGTTGGTCCCGTTGTCTACAAAAAGCAAGAGGAACAGGCGTTTTTAGGAATGGGGTTTAATCAATCAACCTCGCATTCGGAAGCAGCCGCGCAAAAGATTGATGCCGAGATTCGCCGCGTGGTCGTGGAGCAGTATCAGCGCGCCAAGAACTTGCTTCAGCATCACGAGGCCGCGTTACACCGCGTGGCGCGGGCCCTGTTGGACTACGAAACCATTACGGGCAGCGAACTGCACAAGCTGCTAGAAGGTGGTAGCATCGCGCGGGCCAAACCTGCGGTGTCTCGTTTCAAAACACCGCAAGAGTGGGCGGCGCGGCACGAAAAACCCAAACGCAAGGCGAAGCCGGAAGAAATGAAAGAGGCAGAAGAAAACCGAGCTCGGTCCGAGCAAAAAGAACATCAAGAAGAAACGGACGAAGCCCCTGCCGTTGCCGCGGGGCAGGAGGAGCAGCAGCGCGCGGAGGCGTGACCTTTGAGAAAGCCCGATGTGTTATTCTGGCAAGTGATGGGAGAGGGAAATATGCACGCGTGGAAGTTCAACGAAGCGGCGACGCACTTGGAGCAGTTGATGCCCGGTGTTGAACGCGGCATTGAGCGCGAGAACGATCAGTCTCTGGTGGATTTTCTTCTGAACTCGCCATTAGCCGGAGCCGAGTTACATATCGAGCGCGACCCATCACCGGCCCGCGACATCAAGCTGTGAGCTATTTGCTCGGTACCATGGATTCCCGTTTCAGGGACTTCCAAAAAGTATCCCTCGCCCTTTTTCGGACGAAAAGTCGCTTGGACATTCAAAAGTGGATTCCCGCTTTCGCGGGAATGACAAGGAGGAAGAACCCGCATCAGAACTGTCTGAAAGCGCGGGATCTACAGAAAAGCATACACTTTTTTTGTCATTCCCGCGAAAGCGGGAATCCATGAAAAAACCAGAAAAAAGCGCACCCGTTGGCTTTTTGGAAGCCCCTGGAAGCCCCGAATCCAGAAAACAAGAGGGCGGCGAACGTGTCGGATCCGTCCACTAGAGCCTCCAAGGAAATCGACATGCCGTCAGAGACGAGGGATGTGGAAAGCAAAGCCACGCAGTGGCCGCAATGGGCGTTGGTGGGACGGGTCGGCGTGGGCAAGAGCACGCTGTTTGCTCGACTCATCGGCAGTGGATCCGTGCTTGGGCCGGTCGGCCCCACGCGCGATTGGGTTGAGCAAGAGGCTGCTCATGCGGGGGGAGTGATCCGGCTGGTAGACACGGCCGGGTATCCCGACGATGAGGATCCCCTGCGACGGGCCGCCTGGCGTCAGACGCAGTGTGTGATCCGGCGGGCGGATCGGTTGGTCCTGGTCACCGATGCTCGCGCGGGGCTGTTGCAAGGTGACGAAAAGCTCGTGCACCAGCTGCGCCGAGCGGGAAAATCCATCGTCATCGCGGCGAACAAGGCGGATTCCATTGCCCTGCGGCATGAGGCGGCGAGTGTGTTCAGCACGTTGGGCGTTTCCGTTGTTCCAGTGTCGGCGCGGCAGGGCGACGGGATCGAGCAATTGTTCCGGGTTCTTGCGCCAGGGTTCGGCGAAAAAGATTTTCCGGTAAGTAGAGACGCGAATGCGGGGAGTTCCTTCGCGTCGCCGCGCCCGCCGTCGGATGACGGACAAAAAGTGACGCCGTCGCCCAAATTTGTCGTGTTAGGCAAGCCAAATGCCGGCAAGTCCACGTTTTTGAACAGTTTGCTGGGGCAAGAGCGTTACGTCACGAGTTCCGTTGCCGGCACAACGTTGGACGCTGTTGCGTCGATGTGGCGGGGGAAGGGACAGCTGTACCATCTGGTGGATACTCCCGGGCTGCGGCGGCGCAGCCGTGTGCAACAGCCCCTCGAACGAGCGGGTGGGCAAGCTGTAGCCACCGCGCTGCGGTCCTCGCAGGTTGCTTTGTTGCTCATTGATTCCATACAAGGCGTGACGCAACAAGACGCTAAAATCGCCTCGCTAGTGCACCGTCGCCGTCGCGGTTTGGTGCTTGTGGCGAGTAAGTGGGATGAAGCGCGCAAGCAGGGGATATCACAGGCGGCGTTTGCCGATGCGCTGCGTCGCGATCTGCCGTTTTTGTCATACGCTCCGTTGGTTTTTGTTTCCGCTTGGAGTCGCGCGAGCGTCATGCGCGCGGTGCAAGCCGCCCAAAACGTTTGCAGTGCCTACCACGAGCGCTGTGCCACAAGCGCGGTCAATCGTTGTTTGCACCAAGCCATGCAAGATCACAAGCCGCCGCGCGTGCGAGGCAGGCCCCTCAAAATGATCTTTGGTTGGCAAGATGCAAGTGCTCCGCCTGTTTTTTGCCTGACGTGCAACCGGCCCGCCGAAGTGCCAGATTCTTACGAACGCTATCTTATTCATCGCCTGCGAGACGCGTTTGGGTTTGTCGGTGTTCCCATCACGCTCGTCTTTCGGCCTAAAAATCCCTGAGCAAAACCAGGATTCATGAGGGTTGACCACGGATTATGTCCGAATCAATCCCGTCAATCCGTGAATCCGCGTACGCGATGGATCCTTTTCTTGCAGTAGCCCGGCCCCTATGAGAGCCTAAAGCTTGCGCTGTTACCGCAGGCGGCGTTTAGGGGGAAGCCATGAAAGGAGACGAGGCGGCGGATGGAGTTAGCAACCCTAAGCGCCTTGCAGACTCGCTTGGGCTATCGGTTTGGTCAGGTTGGGTTGCTCGTCCGTGCGCTGACTCATCGAAGTTTTGCTAAAGAGCTGAAGAAAAAGAAAAAAATTCCCAATAACGAAACTTTGGAGTTTTTGGGAGATGCTGTTTTGTCATTGGTTGTTGCGCAGCAGGCCTATATGCACAATCCCGATGCGGATGAAGGAGCTCTGAGCCGTTTGAGAGCTGCTTATGTTTGTCAAGACAACCTTGTCGCGGCCGCGCGCCAACTTGATCTGGGTAGTTGGGTGCGGGTCTCCGGGCAGATGCGTTCAGCGGGTGGTGTTCGCTTACCGACAGTGTTGTCCGACGCACTGGAGGCCGTGATTGGTGCCGTGTACCTGGACGGTGGTTTGAGCGCCGCCCGAAGGGTTATTTTGCATGTCTTTGGTTCCGTGCCGACTGCCTCTGATAGCTTGCCCGCCAAGGACCCAAAAACGAACTTGCAGGAGTTGTTGCAGCGTGTGTGCCGTCAAGTGCCTCTTTACCAAACGACTCGCGCGGGGCCCGAGCACGCGCCTTATTTTGCGGCCGTCGTGGTGCTTGGAGCCTTCCCGCTTGGGCGAGGAGAGGGAGCAAGTAAGAGAAGAGCGCAACAACAGGCTGCTCAGAGTGCCCTGCGGCAGCTTAGCGGCTTGGATGATCAGGCGCTGTCAACTTTTGTGCGCGACGCGTTGAGCAAGGAACACGCGCATTAGCGCCAATCCGGAAAAAGAGCAAGCCAAACAGGTCCCGGCCGCTTAAAATCCGCGCGGGCGGGACGGAAACCGAGGAAAAACGGCACGTGGCGCCGTTAAAAGTTTCCTCCGGACTTTCCCGAGTCTCAAACCAATCCGGAACCAACTTTTAATGCGTCGGCCCTGGCCTGTGATCCGTGGTACATGGACATGTGGCA
>JBCCEG010000117.1:0-5474 GCA_039030455.1 Myxococcota bacterium
ACAAGGCGGTGGGGCATGTTGAACGCATTGAAGAGGGCGTGGAAAGCACTGATTACGACGATATTCTAGGAGGCCTGCACAGCTTGCGGCTGATCGATCTGATGAAAATATCGCAGCCCGATGCGGTGATGCGCCCCTTACTACAGGTGTACAGTCACCCCAATATATTGACATTAAACGTGGGCTTTAAATACCAGATCGCCAAGCAAGTCAAACGCTTTACCCGCGCGCTGTTTGCCATCAACCACCGTTCGGAAAAGCCGGTTGCCTTTGAAAAAGATGTGCGCAAGGATTGGCTGGAACTATTAGGCCCTGCTTTAAGCCCGGTGGACGAAGAGACACAGCCTTCCGCCGGTTTGCGTTATGAATTGGAATGCGCTCGAGCGGGCATTGGCGCGCTGTCTGACGGCAACAGCTTTTGGGACGACGCCAAGGAAGAAGGGGCGGAGGTTTTGGTGGAGCTGGTTAAGGGGCTGGCCGACGGGGGAATTTCAGCGTTAGCCTTTGACATAGAAGGCGTTGTTGACAGCGCCAAAGAGCTGCTGCAAGAGATTGCCCTTGAAAAAGCCAAGCAGGCCTTTGACTTCGCCACGCGCAAATTTCGCGGCGGCTGGTACAACGAGGTGCTGTTGATCGACTATCTGGGTCAATGCATGCTGGGCAATTCGCCAGAGGCGGCAGCTTGCGCCGAAGCTCTAGACGAAAGACTTAAGCATCATACGCCAAACAAAAAAGGGGACGACGTCGCCGACGAAAAGGAGGAGACCACGCAGCGGACGCGGCAAAAAAGCTCCGGCAACCTATTTAGCAAAGGGTATAAATGGACCCGCAACAAGACAAAAAAGGCGGCAACCAAGCTGCGACAAGGGGGCAAAAAGCTGGGGCAAAAGATTGCACAGTCCGCTAAAAGCGGCAAGGACCAGCTGCAAGGTCGCTACAAGTGGCAGGTGCTGTACGCGGCGCTTGAGACATATGCCCGCGTGGCTTGGTCGAGCACGGACGGCAAACGGCAACAGCAGGCGCTTGAAACCTTGGCGCGTTATGCCGACTTTGATCTGTTTGCCTGGCAAAACAACTGGCGCGTTCGCGAAAAGGCGGCCCAGGGTTTGATTTTGCTCACGCGGCACAAAAACGAGCGGATTGTGCGAAAAGCCACTCTCATTTTGGCGGAGCGGCAACGCCAAGAGACCGATGAACGGGTGCGCGTGATGTTGACGCAACCGCAGTATGTCACCGTGTTGGAGCAGGCGATTTTAGAGGCCTCGCAAGAGAAGAGCTCCCCGTGGCAAAGCGCTTTAGCCACGCAAAAAGAGGAGCTGCTAGAGGCGATGAAACAACAGCTGCGCGAATTTAACGAAGGGAACGCGGAAACCTACCAACAAGAGATGCGGCGGCTGCAGGACAAAATGCGGCAACAGCAAACGCTTTTGGTCGATATTCACCAAGCGTTAACGGCAAGGGACCAGCAAGAGATCAAAGAGACGTTCGCGCAAAACCGAGAGGCGGTTTTAACCGATCTGCTGCAACAGCTAGACCAACTGCAGCAGCAAGCACGGTTGGGCGACGAGCAGGCGGCGCGGCAAGCTATTGAACTCGACAAAAAGCTGACCCGCCTTGAAGGCGGCCAAGCCAAAATGGAAGAGATAGAAGCCGTGCTCACGGCGCACAAGCAGCGCACGCAGCTGCAGTTGCGACAAATGCTGCAAGGCATTGGCCAAATGCATGGAGACGTGCAATTCATCTCCGACACGGTGCAAGACATGCGCGGCGAACTGCAAAACCAAGGCTTGCTGCTGCAAGACGTGGAAAAACACGTGCGGCAAATGAACGCAAACCTCAACGAGCTCGGCGGCAATGTGGAAAACATTCAGCACATGGTGGCGGATGTACACCGAGCCCTGGGCTCTCGCCTGCCCATGAAGTTTAAGCAAGCGCTGTCGCGCCTGCACGCGGTGAGTCAACAGGAGCTGCAAGAAGACGTGGTGGCCTCGCGGGGAATGGATCTGTACATTCCGCTGCAAGGCTCCAACCGCCCCATTAAAGATCTGTCACGGCTGGATCGGCAACAGCAAAACACGCGGGCACGGCAAGACGGCAAAGAGGAGGAAGACGACGACCACGAAGACGGCAAAGAGGATGAAAAACAGGTCGTGGCCGACACCGACGCCGGTGCATCCGACGGCTCCAAACTCTACGACCTGCACGAGCATGTGTTGCATTTTTTGGAGAATCGCACAAACCGCCTGTTGCTGCTGCAAGGCAACGCGGGGTCGGGCAAGAGCCTGTACGGCCGCTACCTAGAGCGTGTGGTGTGGGACGACTACCACGGCATTAAAGACGTGTACAAGGGCAAGCACATTCCCGTGTTCATCTCGCTGCCCAAGGCGTACAACCCGCAACAGCCCGACAAAAACATCATTGAGTCGGCCTTGGCGCAAAAGGGGCTAAACGCGGCCACCATTGCCATGCTCAAGCAACGCGCGCAACAAGACCGGAGCTTTTTGTTCATTTTAGACAGCTACGACGAAATTGAAGCCAAGGTAAATCTCTACCAAAAATACCGCCTGCGCGAGTGGGGCAAAAACAGCCAATTTATTGTCAGCAGCCGCGTGGGCTATGTGCAAGACACCGAAGCAGGCCGGTTGTTTGATGACGGCGGCACGGCTGACTTTTTAACGCGGGCATACATCGCGCCGTTTTCCAAACAGTTGATCGATGATTACATCGTTAAGTTCCAAGCCGACACGCGCTTTAACACAGTCAGGTGGCCCGCGGATCTTTACAGAAAATCGATGGCGCACTTCGCGGGGCTTAAC
Organism: Myxococcota bacterium; assembly: GCA_039030455.1. Classification (GTDB taxonomy): domain Bacteria; phylum Myxococcota; class UBA727; order UBA727; family JABDBI01; genus JBCCEG01. Next base: position 2,817 of record JBCCEG010000117.1, read on the forward strand.
GAGATGGCGCGCGACCCGTTTGCCGTCAACTTGATTTTGAGCACGCTGCCGCAATTGGTGGAGCAGCACGCGGCTTCTTCCAAGAGAGTCACGCGCACGCAGCTGTACGATGCGTTTAGCCAGCAGCACTTTGATCGCGAGATGGGCAAGGCGGGCAAGCAAACCATCTTTAAGCTGCAACAACTGCGCAACCAAGCCGAGGAATACGCCGAAGACCTGGCTTTTACCATGTTTGTAAAAGATACGCAAGTTGCAATCGCGCCGCATCGCAGAAATGTAAACGGGTGGAACAAATTTTTTGATGAAGAGAATCAGCATCTCATGCGCTGTAATCCGATCAAAGGCACGGGCGGTGATCGCTGTAGTTTTTCACACAAGTCGTTTCAGGAGTATTTCGCGGCGCAAAAACTAGTCAATGAAATTTTGTATTATAAAAAACCCCAAGACTTCAACAGCCATTTGGCCCAACAAGGCGCCTCCTACGCCATCAATCAAAAAAACCTCAACGATGCCCCCGCCATCATCAATTTTATCATCGAACGGATGAAGGAAAAGGGCCGTTACAGCATGTTGCAAGAGCGGTTGTTTCACATTATCCATGCGTCCAAAGTCAACGCCGATGTAGCCACCGCTTCGGCTAACGCCATGACGATTTTAAATACAGCAGGCATACCCTTTAGCTATAAGAACTTGCAAAACATTCGTGCGCCCCAAGCTCTGTTACACGGTGCGATGCTAGACTCTGTACCTCGGCGAAGCGGAGCCGTTGAAGAAAATGTACCAAGCCGATCCCGACCCGAGCGCAAGAACGAATCTCTGGTCGACCCTCGGGCGCTGGCAGGGAGATTTTGTTGAGCTGGCCGGATTCGTCGGCTCGCTGGGCGACGAACCGTTTGTAGCCGACCTGTGTCGGGGGATGGGCATGATGTCCACGGCGGAGACGAGCTCGGAGGTGCGGGATGCGTGGCGGCCCATTCTTGAGCAATGGTATACGAAGACCACCCGGGCCGAAACCCATAGTGCGGCTGGATGGGCTCTGCGACAATGGAGCTTGCCGCTCCCCGGGTTGCAGACCCAAAAGGCGCCGAAGGAGAATCCGGGTTGGTATGTGAATCCCGCGGGCATGACTCTGTTGCGCGTGGAGCGCGGAACATTTTTGCGCGATTACTCTCATCCCCCGAAGCCTCAGGAGGTTGAGATCACCCGGCCGTTCTACATCGGGGATCGCGAAGTGACCCGAGCTCAGTTCCTTCAATTCCGGGACGACCCGGTCTATTCGGAAAAAGCAAAGCCGAAGAACTGGAAGCCGGTGGATCTCGGAACGGTTGCGGACGCCATCGGATTTCCCGCCGGCGGGGTTGATTGGAGCGACGCCGTTCTATTCTGCATTTGGTTGAGCCATCTTGAAGGTCTTGAGCCGGCTTATGTGAAGAGCGATTCCGTCTGGCAGTTGAACCGAGCCGCCGATGGATACCGGCTGCCCACCGAGGCCGAGTGGGAATACAGTTGCCGGGCAGGAACCACCTTTGCTTACGGAATCGGGCAAAAGAGCGGAGCGCTCAAATGGATGGCGGATACCACGGGTACAACGCTTCGATCCGGGGCGGTCGGCATGCCGAATTTCTTCGGGCTGTTCGACCTCCATGGCAACCTTCAGGAGTGGTGCACCGACTATTTCCAGCAAGCCTATGAAAACAAAGCGCTCGTTCAGGATCCCTTGCCGGAAAAGGTCAGTCGGAGTCGGGTCGTCCGAGGCGGATCGTACAATACGGGGGTCAAGAGTTGGCGGGTGTGGCATCGATCCCACTTACCCCCGACGAGTCGCGCGTTCGATGCCGGATTCCGGGTTCTCCGGCCCGTTTCCGGGCCGGAGTAAACCTCGATGCTGTCCATTATTGGTTGAGCTTGACGATGACGTCGATGAATCCTTCGTTATTCGTCCATTCTTCCCCGTCGTGAAACGCGAGAAAGAATAAGGACGATTCTCCCGGACTGAAGAGACGCTGGGTGGTGCTCGTGGCTTGAGCGAAGTTCAGGTCAATGATCTCGGTCACATGGAGATGCGGGTCGGCCACGTCCTTGGCGAACATGCCGACGAGGCGATTGAGGTTTGTGTTAATACCGACGATATTCTGGGAGTTGTAGGCGGCGTTTTTATAAGCCGGATTTTCCAGGTCTCGCGTATCGTCGAAGCCTTCGGCCCCGGACTCTCTTTCCGGATGATGACTCCACAGTTGCGTAAAGTCCTCGAGTTCCACGTCCACGGTGGAACCGGCGGGAACAACGACGTGGTTCGGCTTGTAGGCGGGGCCCGATTCACCCATCGGCCCCTGCAGATTGCCGTTGGCAAACGCAAACCACATACAGTGTTTTGCACTGACCTCCACCGGGAAATTCTGACCTGTTACTCCAACTTGATGTTCATCATTCATGATGCTGCACCTCTTTTGTTCGGGTTGTTTTTTATCCACTGCCCTCCGCCCCCTTGACGGTCATTGTGGGCTCTGATTTTCTCTTCAGAAACACCGCCCAAAAGTTACATGATTTTTTTTGTCATTTTTAAGACGATTGATTGAAGGAATTGATACAGTCCACATTCTGGGTTCAATCCTCGAACGAACCCTCATAGAGAAGAAGGAAATCGTATGGCGAACGAAA
>JBCCEG010000118.1:0-5463 GCA_039030455.1 Myxococcota bacterium
ACCTTCCTCTCCGGCGGCGACGGCTTTTATGACATGGAACGCTTCGGCAACCGCAAGCTCTCTTGGCTCAAACGCTTTCTCCCCCTACAAAAACGGCATCCCTTCCCATGACACCTTTGCCCGCGTTTTGGCCATGCTCGATTCCAACCTCGTCGCCTCTTAGGTAGCCGCGACAATGCCAAGAACATGCCGCCGGTGCACCTGCTCAACGTGTACGCCAACCAAGCGCGTGTTCTCATTGCCCAACGCCCCGTGGAAGGCAAAAACAACGAGCGCAGGCAAATCCCCCGGGTACTCAAGACGTTGGCGCTTGCGGGGACCACTGTCACTGTTGACGCCGCTGGGTGTTACCCCGACGTGGTCGAGGAAATCAGGCGACAAAAGGCCGACTACGTGATTGCGCTCAAGGGCAACCAAGGCACGTTGCACGGTCTGGCGCAAGATTGTTTCACGCAAGGGGAGAAGGAAGTCTTCCCCCAGCCTGTGTACGCCAAACACTCGGGGCCCCCGCAAAGTATCGAACGCTAGTGAGAACTTTGTGGGGTGAGAAGCACGAGGAGCTGGATAAAGGCCATGGGCGGGTTGAGAAACGGGTGTGTGTTTGTACCGACAAGGTTGCCTGGTTGGGCAAGGATCTTTTGAGAAAGTGGTCGGGGCTTCACAGCCTGGTAATGGTGGAGGGGACGCGATGGAGCCGGGGGAAGGAACGCACACAGCGGCGTTACTTCATCTTACCGCGCGCGGATTTCTCGGTTTTCCCTAAACGGCAAGCGAGCAGAGGCTACAGCCCCCTACGCGGGCTTGCCCTTGCGAATCATCACCACCAACAGGCTTAGCGCCGCCGGTGTTACGCCGCTGATGCGCGAAGCCTGCCCCAGTGTACGCGGCCGGACCGCGCGCAGTTTTTCAAAGACTTCGTTGCTGACGCCGGGCAGTTGCTCGTCGAAGACCCACGGCGGCAGCTCCACGTTTTCTAGGTCTCGCTCTCGCTTGATCAGTTTGTCGGCGCGGGCAATGTAATCGGCGTACTTGATCTCAATTGTCGCTCGTGATCGCGCACGCGGTGTTGCGGTTGCGGCCTCTTCTTGGTTGGGCTCTAGCCGTGCCACGATCTGTTCGGTCACGTGGGGGCGTTTGAGCAGCTCCGCGGCTGTCACGGGGGCGCGTAGCGGCGTGGAGTTTATCTGTTGGAGCGTTTGCCGCACGGCTTGGGTGGGAGCAATCCGGGTTTTGTGTAGGCGTTCGATTTCGGCGCGGACCGCTTGTTCAAACGCTTGCATTTTTTCATAGCGCCCCGTGTCCACCAAGCCGCGTTCCCGGCCGATTTCCATGAGGCGCGCGTAGACATTGTCTTCACGCAACACCAGCCTGTGCTCGGCGCGCGAGGTGAACATGCGGTAGGGCTCCTGTGTGCCTTGCGTCACTAGATCGTCGATGAGCACGCCAATGTAGGCCAGGTGACGTGGCAAGACGAGGGGCGGCAAACCCTTGTGCGCCGCCACGACGTTCAACCCGGCAATCAGGCCTTGCGCGGCGGCTTCTTCGTATCCCGTGGTGCCGTTGATTTGGCCCGCGCAAAAGAGTCCCGACACGTTCTTGGTTTCCAACGTTGCTTGCAGCTGCGTGGGGTGCACAAAGTCGTATTCCACCGCGTACCCCCACCGGGTGACGTGCACCTCCTCCAAACCTTCGATGGTCCGGAGAAACTCCAGCTGGACCTCCGGCGGCAGCGAAGCGCCCAAACCGGCGGGGTAGACCTCGTGCGTGTCCAGCCCGTGGGGTTCTAGAAAAACCTGATGGCCCGTTCTGTGCGGGAATCGCATGACTTTCGTCACGATGCTGGGGCAGTAACGGGGGCCGGCGCCGTCGATCTGGCCGTTGCAAAGCGGTGCCAAACCTTGCTGCACGGCCTTGGCGATGACCTGGTGCGTGCGCGGGTTGGTATGGACGATGTGGCAAGGAACTTGCGGCAACGGTGGCGGTTCGGCTTCGAAACAAAAACGGGGCGCCGGATCCTGCGGCTCTTGCCGTTGCAGCTTGTCCGTTCGGATGGTGCGGCCGTCTAGGCGCGGGCACGTGCCCGTTCGCAGGCGGCCCAGTCGCAGGCCTAGTTGGCGCAGCGAGTCAGACAGGCCCGTTTCGGGGGCCTCTCCCATGCGCCCTCCCGGCGTCTGTCGCGGGCCTAAATGGAGCTTACCGCCGGCGAAGGTGCCCGTGGTCAAGATAACTCGCCGCGCGGAGACGAAGCCGCCGTGCCGAGTTTGTACGCCGGTCACGTGGCCGTGCTCTGTTGCAACGCCCACCACGTCGTCTTGCCGCACGTGCAGACCGGGACATGTCATGACCGCTTGGGTCATGGTGGCGGCGTAGCGTCGCATGTCGCTTTGGCAGCGGGTGGCTTGCACTGCCGGTCCGCGCGAGGCATTGAGCGTGCGAAAGTGGATGCCGGTGGCGTCGGCCACGCGCGGCATCTGGCCGCCCAAGGCGTCCATTTCCTTGACCAGGTGTCCCTTGCCCACCCCGCCGATGGCGGGGTTGCAACTCATGGCGGCGATGCGATCCAGGGATCCAGTGACTAGTAGCGTCTCGAGCCCTGATCGGGCGCACGCAAGCGCCGCCTCGCAGCCTGCGTGGCCGCCTCCCACCACAACGACATCCCAACCGTCTTGTGATTTTGTCAATTCCACTGTTGCGGCCGGGGTTCGCGGTTGCTCACAACAGGTTGCGAAGGTCCTGCTCGGTAATTCCCATAATCGCGCGGATGCGTGCGTTATCCATGCCGGACTGCCGCAGCGCGAGAGCGGTTTGGCGGAGGGTTTGGCGAACCTTGTCTCGCTCCGCCTTGGCTTGCTCGTGCGCTGTCTTCATCTGCTCGTGCGCTGTCTTCATCTGCTCGTGCGCTGTCTTCATCTGCTCATGCTTTGTCTTCACTTGCTCGTGCTTTGTCTTCACTTGCTCGTACGCCGTTTTTTGCTCCTCGTACAGCTTGCTCAGTATCTTTTGATCGCGCCGCCACCACGCTTTGTTGTCAAAGATGTTCGCCTCCTCGCGCGTTAAACTCGCATAGTTGGCAATTTGAAACGCCTCTTTGATTTCAGGGATTTCCGCCAGGCTGTCGGGGACCATCTCCAGGCTGCCTGCCTCCTTGAGAAAACACAGCCACTTTTCCCACAAGTCCACCGCCTGCTCGTGCGTTTTGGTGAACTTGGGCAGCTCCACAAACACCAGCTCCATGCCGTTGGTCGGATACTCCACGATCAAATCCTTTTCAAACAACCGGTAGCAGGATTTGATCTTGGGCCAGTCGGAGAACATGACAAAGTCGGTGATGGTCAGCACCACCACCTGCTCCAGCATGCCGTAATCTTCTCCCTTGACCACTTGGTTGCTGTATTGTTTGGCCGCGTTGAACAAAACCCGTTGCTCAAACCCCGGCACGTTCACCACCTGCATCTCCACCAGCACCCACTTGCCGTCGTTCTGCCGAATGCGTACGTCCAGGTAAGAGTCCTTTAGCCCTTTCAATCGCGGAATGTTGTACGGATCTTGCAGCGTCAGCCCCGTGATCTCGTCGCGCCCGCCGTAAAGCAATGCGTTCAGCAGCGACCGCAGAACATCCTCGTGCCCCGCCGTGCCGAAGATCTTCTTGAACGCGAAGTCCGTTCTGGGATCAATGAATCGCATGACGCTTTTCCTCCTGCCTTCTCTGAATCATTATAGCTTGCGTTGTCGGGAGTTTTGGGGTCGGCGGGCGCAAAGTGAATCTTGCTGCGCAAGCGCAACAGCGCCCCGCAGTTGAGGATCATCAATAAACCACCGGCAAAGAGCATGACGCTGAGTGCATGGTGCGGTTCAACAAAGGAAAACACAGTGAAGGCCACTGTGGCGAACCCCCAATACACTTTTTTGCCCCACTTGGCGTTGAGGAACGCCGCGCATTTCAAACCAGCGATCATATAGGCCAGCAGCGTGGTGTAGCCCAAGCAAAAGAACAACATGGGCATGAACACATGCATGTAGGGGAAAGTTTTGGCCAGGGCGACCTGCACGGCTAGGTTACCATTTACCGGCTCGTGCCAAACGCCTGTCAGCAGCACCAGCAGTGCAGCGCAGGTGCAGATAAAGGTGTCCAGCGCAATATCCAGCATGCTAAGGCTTGCCTGACGACAAGGATCCCGTGACCGGCTTTCGCTGTGGATGATGGATGCGTAACCGATGCCCACATCGCCCGAATAGCATGCCGTGGCCAGCCCTCGGGAGACGACAAGGATGAAGGTGCTACCAGCGAAGCTGTCAACGGCCGAATGACCACGAAAGGCGCTTTGGAAAATAGTGGCAAGCAACGCGGGGATTTTCGAGGCATTGCTCAGGACAATCCACAACGTCATGGCCAAGAAAGCCAGGCCGAACAGGGGAACGAGAATGCCGCTGATGGCGCCGATACGTCGGACGCCGCCGCTGGTGCCTAGAATGACGAGTGCCAACAACAAAGCGGAAACCAAGGGAGCCGGCAGCGACCAGCTGGTTGCCGCGGTTTCCTTGATGACACCGAACAAATAGATTTCCACGCCGTAAAGGCACAAAAGCCCCGCCGCGAGTTTGGGCAGCCATGTTTGGCAGCTGGGAAAAGCCTGGGCCAATACGTACATGGGACCGCCGTCGTAACTGCCCTGCTCGTTGGGGCGACGGGTTGTCATGCCTAGGTAAACCTCGCCGTATTTAAGCGCCATGCCAAGCAGCGCCACGATCCACATCCACACCAACACACCCGGGCCGCCGATTTGCACGCCGACAGCCACGCCGGCCAGGTTGCCGATGCCCACGCATCCGCCCAAAGAGGCGAAGAACGCGCGCGCGGGCGCGACACCTCGTTTGTTTTGTTGATTTGATGTATCGGACGATGGCTGTCGCAGGAGCGACAGGGCGGTGAGAAGCACGCGCGTGGGCGCGCGCAGCTGCACCCACCCCAGCCGGCGCGAGACCAACGCACCGCCCCCGAGAATAAGAGCCACGCCCACGTAGCCCCACAAAAAATCGTTAACTGACTCAAGCGCGGCGAATGTGGCGTCAATCATTCAAGTTCGGGTACTGTCCCATGCATCCCTTTTTGTTGCTATCGTGCCATAACGCCTGTTTGACGGCAACCACCGGCCGCGAGGAGAAAACGCGCCTGCCTTGCTTCAAGAGGAGCTGGCCACAGCTCCTCAAGCAGTGGCAACATCGTCTTGAACAGTCGCTTGCGGCCGCGCTACGATTCGAGTTTTTTGATGCGGCCCACCGGCAACCGCGTTAGTTTGGCCACCTTGGCGGCGGGGATGCCGCTTTTCAGCATGGCGCGCGCCACTTCCTGTCTGCCTTCTTGCCTTCCTTTTCGCAAACCCCTTTCCAAGCCTTCTTGAATCAACGCGCTCGCTACGGTCATGGCTTCCTCCTTTTCCTCCGTGCCTATTTGCTCCTCTATCT
>JBCCEG010000119.1:0-5342 GCA_039030455.1 Myxococcota bacterium
ACCCACGCATGCAACGAATTGTCCCACAGGCTAAGCCCCGCGTTACAAAACGCGGAGACCGCGTGGAACAAAGACCACCACGCACACTCGCCCCAATGGGGAAATGCGTCGTGCCAGACCGCGAACAGCGCGACGGCACCCAAAGCCTCAACCGCCAACGTGATGCCGGTGACGCCGATAACCAACTCGCGCAGCCCCTGTGACGTGCCAACGTCCAGCATCTGCTCCAGTTGCGCTTGGCGCCGCAGGGGCAGTCTGCCACCCACCAGAAAGGCGAACATGGCCGAGAGCACCATAATGCCCAAGGCCCCTGCCTGCATGCCCAGCAAAATAACTCCTTGGCCAAACCCCGTGTAATGTTGCCCGACCGACACCGTTGTCAATCCCGAAATGCACGCGGCCGAGGTCATGGTAAACAGCGCGTCGCGCCACGCCGCGCCCTGGCCGTCACGCGTAGCGATAGGCAGCATCAACAACGCCGTGCCCACGGCAATAACAGAAAGAAAACTAAGCGCTAATGACCGGCTTGGGCGTAAAAGAGGCGAAAAAAAACCAGGTTGTTGTTGCGGGGAAAGCGGTCTCAAGCGACCGCGCTCCAAGGCGCTTCGCGCGTTCCAATCGCCCGGCCAATACGCACCGGTGTTCCTTGTTTACGCCCGCGCAATTTACACAAATGCTCCGGCGCAATCAACAAGATCGAAGAACCAAAGGCAAAACAGCCAAGCTCTTGTCCTTTACGAATCGCTTTGCCCGATCCTTTGTAGGTAAGTTGATGGGGGCTGCCCCCTCGTGCAAGGGGATCAAAGCCAAACTCCGAACATAGGTGAATCTTCCCCACCAGCATGGCCCCTATCGCCACCAAGGCCAAGATGTCGTTAGGCCGCGGACCACAACGAAACAACAACACAAGACGTTCGTTCGTGCCAAATCGTCCCTCGGCCCGCCGCACCCTCACGCGAATCGGCCACAAGGTGCCGGGCACATACGAGGCTTGCATCAGCCTACCCGCGAGCGGAGCATAAAAACGATGGCAGTCTCCGGGCGAGAGGTAAAACAACGCGTAGCGCGCCTGGGCAAACCACTCTGAATGGATGGGATGTCCGAGTAACTCAGCTAAGGAGTAGCGCCTGCCCTTTACCGTGAGAGAACCGCCGGGCGTCACCCGACCGTATCCACTCCACACGCCGTCGCAGGGCGAGATGACACTGTTTTGATTCGCATCAATCGGTCGAATGCCTGGCCGCGGACGCCTGGTAAAAAACTCTTGCAAGCTGGCAAATCCGCCTTTCGGCTCTCGAAACTCCCTGCAATCCACCCCAAAGCGCGCGCAAAACAGACGAATTTGTTGCCGGACGAACCAACGCGGCAACCGCAGGCCGGCTAGACGCCCCATGGCACGCGACACCGCATGACACGGCAGAGCTTTAATCGCTTGCCACTCCGGCCGGCCCGCCGCAGCGCGCCAACCAGAGCACGCTTTCAAATTATTGCATTTCTCATCCCACAAAGTGTCCTCGGCTTTCGCCTGTGGTACTTTGCGGGGACCCCTTGTTTTGCCCCACAAAGTGTCCTCGGCTTTCGCCTGTGGTACTTTGCGGGGACCCCTTGTTGGACCTGCATTCATGACATTTGAAAGCGTGCTCTCAGTCCGTTGACGGCTGCTCGCCATCGATCAATTCCCGCAGACGCTCCTGGGCGCGGTCCGAGAGGGCAAGGGCCAGATTTCCCCCACCGATGTCATACGTTTCCATCCAACTATCCACCAACAGCTTATCCAACACCCCTCGTCGCGCTTGGGCTGTCTTATCCAAGTGAGCCGATCGCCAGTGATTCAAAAAGTAGCCAAGACCCACGAATCCCCCCGCGAACTTCTTCTCGGCTTGAATGAATTCGGACATAAACGCGTCGAAGGAAAACTCGCCCGTGAACGGCAGCACCTCCACCGGTTCGTCTACTCCTTCAAGAAAATCCAACGATTGCATGTCGGCCCCCCTCTCGAAAAATTCCAATCCCGCTAGCAAATCGATGTGGCTAAACGCGGCCGCTCGAACCCGCCTGCTTACTCCCATACCGCCCCAACTGGCTATGTGTGCTCGCTTGCCCAGCAACCGCAAACTTCGCAAAGCGGGCGCGTAATCCGCGTCGCCGGACATCAATACCGCCGCCTCAAACGCATCAACAGCCGCCAGTTGCAACATCTGAGCCGTGAGAGCCACATCCACCTCTTTGTCGGACGTATAGCGGTTTTCTTCGCCACAATAATCGCAGCTCATGCAACCAGTCTTTTGCTGAAAGGTCTGAACAAAAAAACCCGTCTGATTGCCCAGCATTTCCAAAAACCCCCGCAGCCGTTGGTTTGCCTCATTCGCCCCGTCTTCCGCCACCTCGTGCAGACCCGTATAATAATAAGATCCGGCAAGAGCGGTTCCGCCGGCTTGCCGAACAAGCCATTTGGCAAGTTTGGCAAAGTCCACTCGACGGCCTTGTGCCGCCTCGCGCCACCCCGAGTAAAAATTCCTTCCGTCAAAAAACAGCGCCACGCGCGCCGAAGCTTGCTTTGTTATCTCCATCTTTTTTCCCTCCAAATCACTGCTACATGTCCACACCGGCGAGCCGCGCAATCTTGTGCTTTTGCACGTATGTTTCGCGGCGTAAGTTAGACAGAGCTCGCCCAACAGCCCGATCAACGGCTGACGCGGACAAAGCAGCAGCCGCGCGTTCCCCTGTTGCCCACCTCTGAACGAAAAGCACACACCACCCTGCTGTGCCGACGCGAAAAGGGCCCGCCGCCTCACCCACGCGTGCCGAGCGAACCGCTTGCTCAAACTCAGGAATGAGCCCCGCCAAGGCCACCTCCCCCAAATGCGTCACCACGGTGTCGGGATGCCTGGAACGCGCCGCGGCGGCAACGGATGCAAAATGCTCCCCGCTGTTCACCCGACGGGCAAATTCACGTGCCGATCTCTCTGAGGCTCGATCGTCACCACTCCCCGGATCCCCTACCACGGGAAATGACACATGAACCAACTCCGCCTTCAGCGGCGCATCCATGTCGGAAGCTCGAACCCCGGCGGCTACAACCTGAGCGAATTTAGCATGCACGAGTTGCCGCTGTAGCCACGCACGATGCGTAAGAGGTGTAAACCCCTTCGATGACAACGCCCTGGCAAAACTAATCTCGTCTAGACCGTTTTGTTCCATCATCCGATCGACAGCCGCGTCCAATTCTTGCGGAGTAACGGCAAAACCGCGCTTGCTCAGCTCTTTTTTCATCAAGATCTCGTCAATGGCAAGATCCGTCATGGCTTCAATCTCCCGATCAAGCTCTAAAGAACTGCCACCAACAAGAGTAGACCGTCGGGCCCCTGCGGCGTGTTCACGGCTCACCCGCTCACGCACCTCGCTGAGTAACACGATCTCATCGCCTACTTGCGCCACGACACCATCCAAAAGAGTCGCTTCCCCTCTCGCCGCCCCCAGCACCAAACCAACACACAGGTTCACACACATACCCATTCGGTGGACGGCTCCGTTCATCTCCCTCTCCGGCAAAAAAAACCGTGACCCCCTTATGGCGCCAAGTTGCACTGACAACAGCCATATTCTCAACCACTTTACATCCCCTTGTAAAGACTCTATGACCGCTCACAACGCTTGCGGAGCGCATAGAAATCCACCATCAAACATTTTCTCAACCTTACAAAGGAAAAACAACTAACTATTCATAATAATTCCAGTGTCCGGACCGCGGATGGCCAGGATTAAGGGATTGCACGGATGGGTTGGGATCATAGACATCCCTAGCTCATCCGACCAATCAGCGGCAGAAAAACCGGCTTATAGTAAAGGCCATGTGCCAAACCCAGCGGCGGTCCCGCCGGCGAATTCACGCAGTGAGTGTGCTTGCGGTCGGCTTACTCCTGGTTATGGCGATCGGATGCAGCACCTGGGCGCAAAAACGCTTTGCCGCCGGGCAGTCGCACAAGGTAACGGAAGGAGAAACGTTATACGACATCGCTAAACACCACAACGTCCCGCTCCTGGAGTTGGCGCAAATGAACGGACTCGACGCCTCGCAACAGCTCCGGATAGGCCAAATCATCTACATCCCACCGTCTGAACCCCTCCCCACGCTATTAGGCATGTCCGGCCCGCCCCCAAAAGCCAAGGGAGCCGCGCCTCCTAAACGTTCCGAAAAACGAAGGAAAACAGCCAAGCGAAGCCGCGCGGCAGCTAAACGTTCCAGCAGCAACAAAAGGTCGCGCTGGGCAAGGCGCGCGGCCAAACGCTCGGATGCATCGAGACGTTCCAAGAAACAAAGAGGCACGGCTAAACAAAATCGGACAGCGGGGGGCGGAGCCCCTTTACTCTCTAAAAGATCCACTGGCGGCAAAACGTCGCGAGATGCAAAGGGTATGGTAAACAAAGGAGCGCGGCACCTGATGTGGCCGGTGGCGGGCGGAACCCTGACGGGCCGTTTTCGTCCGTCGGCCACCGATCCGCGCGAAGGGATCGACATCGCCGCCCCTGCCGGCGGCAAAGTGCAAGCCGCCGGAGCAGGAACCGTGCTCTATGTTGGCAACGAGGGCACACGCTACGGCCTCATCGTCATCCTGCGCCACTCAGACTCTCTGGTCACCATCTATGCTCACCTAGCGCGAACCATGGACAAAGTGGAAGCAGGCAAAACAATCGCGCGCGGGCAAACCATCGGCACGGTAGGGAAATCAGGGGGCGTGAGCACCCCTCGCTTGCACTTTCAGGTTCGCACGCCGCGCGTCGCGGCCGACCCTTGCCGCTATGTCACATGTCCATGAACACAGATTACGCGGATTATACGGATTAAAGGATTATTGGATAAGTCATGCGCGTTTTACTCGGGCTGGGAACATCGCACCCTCGGGGCAGGGCGGTGCTACAACAAGCGGCCGCCGCGCTGGCGCGGTTGGAACGAATCCAATTGGTCGCGCTAAGCCCCGCCGTCAAAAGCCCCGCCTGGGGCAACGGGACGCTCTTCCCTTTTACCAATGCCGCCGCGGCCGTCACCGCGGGGTGCCCGCTGCAAGTGGTGTGGCAATCGCTGCAGGCGCTGGAACAGCGGTTTGGTCGCCTGCGCGTTTGGCCTAACGGCCCCCGCACACTGGATATTGACGTCCTGTGGTGCGACGCGTCACCGTCCGTGATACCCGAACTCACGGTGCCTCATCCGCGTTTGTCGCGGCGGCCGTGGGCGCTCTTGCCCGCCATGGAGGCCGCGCGACAGGCCGGTTGGGTGCTGCCGTGGGGCTGGCATTACAAAATTTAATTATGAAATATTAATTATGAATTATGAGTTCCTAAAC
>JBCCEG010000120.1:0-5290 GCA_039030455.1 Myxococcota bacterium
AATGCAAGAGCTGTTTGCAATTCGCTATGCGCAATCCTTTGGCGAAGGGTTGTTGGTCAAGCCTAACAAAAAGCGATTGGAATTGCTCTACTCCCCCGCCAACCCCTCCCTACGAGAGGAGCGGATCCGGTTGCACGGTCCGGATTTGCCCGACCCGTTTTCTCTGCGCGGTCCCATGGGCAAGTTGTCTTCGCTATGGTCCGCGTGCGTGAGCGCCCTGGAACCCCACCAGCGTTATGTCCGGAATTACAAGCAACAAGAAGAATCGGTGCGGGCGCTGGCCCTGTTACCCAAGGAACTCATCGTCAACAGCTCGTGGGCCAAAATGGTTTCGCCCCGCCTGCAAGCCCGCGTCCGCGACGACTCGGACCCGCTAACGGTTAAGCAGCTGTGCGAGTTGCTGGAAAAGCCCCTTCCCGCGTGTCTGAACAAACAGCAAGTGACGGCGCTGTGCGTTTTGCTGGAGCACCTGGGGTTTGGCTGCGCCCCCGATCCCCGCGTTTACCAACAACGCATGGTCTCGGACACGCCCGTGGTGCTCTTCGCGGGCGGGCACGGAGGGAAGACCCTGCCCTCGGCGGCGTTCCAGACGACGGCGGAGACGATCCGATTCGGCGCCTTTGTGGCGCAAACGTGCGGCGTCACCCAAAGGGCGCGCGACGTCCCGCGGCGCCACATCGACACCCGCCGCTTCAATCCCCCCCAGCGCAACTCTCTGACCGCATGGTCGGCCTGGTGCTTTGCCGTCAGGCAAACCATGTCCGGCAGCCGGATCAAGAAGCTGGCCGATGTGTCGCAAGAGGCGCGCGCGGCTCTTTGCGGCGTGGTCGCCGCCATGGCCCGACTTGTTCCTCGGTCCGTTGCTCCCGAACGCATTAGAAAGCTGCAAAAAATATACAAAAGTTTGGATTTGGACGAAAAGCAAGCCCTGATCGACATGCACCGCGCCGTCGCCAACGAGGAACCGGTTATGGTCATGCAGCGCGATCCGGCGCGGACTTTCGCCATTCCCCGCTCTCCCCACCCAGACGCGGCGGTGACAAGCAAGGAGTTGCGGCTAGACGCGGATCTCATTCGCCGACGCAGGCAGGAAACCGCGGCGGTCAAGAACGTGCTGCAAGACATTTTTGCGTCGGAGGATCCGGCGGGGCACGGAACACAAGAGGCCGACGGCGTGGATCAGGGGGAAGAGGGAGAGCTGGATATCCCCCACCGGCGGTTGTTGCGGGAACTGATCACGCAAGAGCAATGGCCGCAAGGCGAACTTGACGCCAAGTGCCGTGCCCTTAATCTAATGACCGACGGGGCGTTGGAAACCCTTAACGAGTGGTCGCTGCGCCAAGCCGATGCCCTGATCGTGCATAACGGCGACCCTATTTGCGTGGACATAGCGGTGGCGCGGGAGATACTGAACCATGACGGAGCTTAAAAAACCAAGACTGTTGCCCAGGGATCGAGATGCCGTTATCCAGTCTCTGCGCGCGGGAGTAATCCCCAAGGCGGGGCTGCAACACATTCAAGTGGGGCGCGTTAGGGAGATCCAAGCGCTGCTTAAAGACGTAGAGCGCATTCGCGACGGCAGTTGCGCCTTTCGCCTGATCATCGGCGAGTTCGGCTCGGGCAAGAGCTTTTTTCTGCGGCTGATTCGTGCCATTGCGTTGGAAAAGGGGTTGGTCACCGTGCACGGCGATCTCTCCCCCGAGCGCAGGCTGCATGCCACGGGGGGCCAAGCACGCGCCCTATACGCCGAACTCACTCGCAATCTCGCCACGAGAACCAAGCCCGACGGCAACGCCCTGGCCGGCGTGGTGGAGCGTTTTGTCACCATGGCGCGCAAAGAGGCCGACGCCGCGGGATGCGGCGTGCGACAGACTATTGAAAAACGGCTGGAGCACTTGAGCGAGTTGGTGGGCGGGTACGATTTCGCCAAGGTCATCGCCGCCTATTGGCACGGGCATGAGCACGATAACGACGCCCTGAAAGCGGACGCCGTGCGCTGGCTGCGCGGGGAATTCACCACCAAAACCGATGCCCGCAAGGCTCTGGACGTACGCAGAATCGTGGACGACGGCAACATTTACGACCATCTCAAGCTCATGAGTTTGTTCGTGCGCCAGGCCGGTTACCAGGGCTTGCTGATCAACCTAGACGAGATGGTCAACCTCTATAAGTTGTCCAGCCAAAAGGCTCGCTCCTCCAACTACGAAGAGATCTTGCGCATGCTCAACGACTGTCTGCAGGGCAGCGCCAAGCACATGGGGTTTTTGCTGGGGGGCACGCCCGACTTTTTGCTGGATCCGCGCAAAGGCCTTTATAGTTACGAGGCCCTGCAAAGCCGCTTGGCCGAAAACACCTTCGCGCGCGCCACCGGCACCGTCGACTACAGCGCCCCCGTGCTGCACCTGGCCAACCTGTCGCCCGAGGAACTTTACATTTTGCTGCAAAACATCAGGCATGTTTTCGCCGAGGGTGACGAGAGCGCCTATCTGGTGCCCGACGAAGCCTTGCGGGCATTCTTGGCCCATTGTTCGCAAAAAATCGGCGACGCTTACTTTCGCACGCCGCGCAACACCGTGAAGACCTTCGTGGATATGCTGTCGGTGCTGCGACAAAATCCCCAATTGTGCTGGGAAAACTTGGTGAAGCAAACCCAAGTGACCAAGGAAGTGAACAGCGACATGCCGCCGGTGGCCGAAGATCAAAGTGAAGGCGACGGCCTCGCCGCCTTTCAACTGTGACAACCCACCATGGCGGAATCGCAAGGGTTCGCGCTGCTGCACCCCACGGTCCAACGCTGGGTATGGCAACAAGGCTGGACCTGTCTGCGCGACATTCAAGAGCGTGCCGTCGAGCCGATTTTGCGGGGCGATCGCGACGTCATCATCAGCGCGGCGACGGCGACGGGTAAAACCGAGGCGGCTTTTTTGCCCGCCTGCTCTCGCATCGCCCAAAAAAAGCCGCGCGGCGTGAGCATTCTCTACATCAGCCCCCTCAAGGCCCTCATCAATGATTTGAACCGCCGCCTGCGCGGTCTGTGCGAGTTGCTTGACCTGCCCCTCACACCCTGGCACGGCGATGTGCCCCAGACGGTGAAAAACAAACAGTTCAAAAAACCAAGCGGTATTTTACTCATCACACCCGAGTCGTTGGAGTCCCTGCTCATCAACAGATCTAGCTGGTGCGCCGGCGCATTCGCCAACCTGGGTACTGTCATCGTGGACGAATTTCACGCTTTTTTGGGATCACAACGGGGTTGTCAGTTGTTGTCGCTGCTACACCGCCTGGAGTTTTTGGCGCAACGGCCCGTGCCGCGCGTGGCGCTGAGCGCCACGCTGGCGGATATGGAACGCGTCGCCGCCTATTTGCGGCCTGACGGCGCCCTCGACCGCGCGCTGATCGTGTGCGACAAATCCTTCTCTCATCTCAAGGTGCAAGTGCGGGGATACGTGGAACCGCCCGAGTCGCACGGGGGGAAACCCAGCGCCTTCGGGCGGATCACGGCCGATCTATACAAACTGTTGCGAGGTCGGTCCCACCTACTGTTCGCCAACAGCCGTAGCCAAACCGAGGAGGTCACCACCGCGTTGACCCATCTGTGCGAGCAAGACGGCGTGCCAAACGAGTTTTTTCCCCACCATGGGAACCTGAGCAAGCACATTCGCGAACAGGTGGAATTTCGTCTACAGCAGCAAGCTTCCCCCACCACGGCGGTGTGTACCAGCACCCTGGAGCTGGGTATCGATATCGGCCGCGTGGATTCGGTGGCTCAACTATCGACTCCCCCATCGGTGGCGAGCCTGCGACAGCGGCTGGGGCGCTCGGGTCGACGGGGCAACAGCGCCGTCTTGCGCATGTTCGTTAGGGAAAACGCTCTCACAAGCCGCAGCGATCCGTGGGATCGATTGCGACTGGAAACGGTCATGTGCGCGGCCATGGTCAACCTGCTGCTGTGCAAATGGTACGAGCCGCCGCCGGACAATCACCATCACTTTTCCACGCTGGCGCAGCAGACCCTGTCGGTCATCGCTCAATACGGCGCCGCGCGCGCGGACCAGCTATGGCGGCTGCTGTGCGGTCCCAGCGGTCCCTTTGCGATGGTGGACTCCGAGCTATACGCCGTTTTGCTCCGTGCCTTGGGTCGGCGTGACTTGGTCACACAGCTGCAAGACGGTCAGCTTACCCTAGGCACCGCCGGCGAGCGACTCGTGGCCCATTACGGTTTTTACACGGCGTTTTGTACCCCCCAAGAGTCCTATTTGGAGTACAAGGGCCGCGTTTTGGGCTCGGTGCCCATGGTGTATCCGCTGAACGTGGGCGATCGGATCATTTTCGCGGGCAGGTACTGGAAAGTCGTGGCGGTTGATCACGAAAAAAGTCGCATTGTGCTGCGCCCGGCCTCGCGGGGCAAGTGCGTTCCCTTCACGGGCAGCCCCCCAACGGTGCACGATCGGGTGCGCCAAGAGATGCGGGCCGTTTACCTTGCCAAAAAGGTACCGCGTTACCTAAATGCCGCCGCCGGCGAGCTTCTCGCCGAGGGCATCGCGTGTTTTCACGACTTGGGCTTGGCGCGGAGTCCCTTTGTGCTCGTGGGTCAAACCGTTCATCTATTTCCCTGGTTGGGGGATCGCATTACCCAAACGATAGCCCGCTTGCTCAAACGAGAAGGTCTCGCGACTACTGCCGGCGACGGCATGATCAGCGTGACTTGCAGCACCGTGCCACAGCTGCGAGAAACCATCGCGGCGATGCTCAAACGCCCCAAACCCAAGGCCGCCATGCTCATGGAGCCCGGCGACAACACGTGTTTAGAAAAGCACGATATGTTTATCCCCAAGCAGCTGCGCGAGGTGGAATACGCCCCCCGGCTGTTCGACATCGACGGCGCATGGGCCTTTTTACAGGGGCTCACGCCCCTTGAGTTTGCTTCTTGTAGTCATCAAACGTAGCGATGCGACTTTCGTCCACGAGAATGCTGCCTCGCACGAGCGCATAGTGACACGCCAACTTGTCATCCAACACCAACGGCTGTGCCGGGTGCGTGTAATTGGGCCACTCTTGCCCAGGCGGCAGCCAGGTTGGCTTGTCGGGATCCAACACACACAACATTGACGTACCCTTGCGCAGGTCTTGCACCAGCGACGCGGGCGCCCGCGACGCCTCGGGCCTGTCTAACAGCTTGCTGATGCGCGACTCCGTCATCACATGCAACCCATGGGGTTCGCCATTGCTCTTGAGCAACAGTTGCGTGCCGTAATGGTCCGCGCGGTACTGCTCGCAAAACCCGCGCTCC
>JBCCEG010000121.1:0-5262 GCA_039030455.1 Myxococcota bacterium
CTGGAGGAGATCGGCCTAGACCGGCATGAGCTGGAGTTGTATCGCAAGGCGGACATGGCGCGGCGCGACCGCGCTTCACAGCTGGAAACCAGTTACGACAAGGGGCACAAGAAAGGCCGTGTGGAAGGACGCGAAGAAGGACGTCGAGAAAGAGATCGGCAAATCGCCCGCAACCTGCTCAAGTCCGGCATGGACTCCGCAGCGGTTGCCGACGCCACCGGACTGTCGCTGTCGGACATCGAGCAGCTGAAAAAAAGCTAGCGAGCCGATATGGAAGGGGAGAAAGACGAGGCCGTGATCCTGCTGTTCGGCGGCGAAAACGCCGAACGGTTTGTCTCGGTGGCGTCGGCGCAAAACCTGCTGCGCGCGCTGCCCGACGCTTCGGTCCGTCCGTGGTTTTGGGCGCCCGACGGGACGATCCACCTCACCGACGCGGAGCAGCTGAGCAAGCACCAAGATCCATTCACCAAACCATTCGAACCCGCGTCCGCTCTAAGCCGGCCTAACTTGGATGCGGCGCTGGCGGATCAAGCAGGGACACCGATAACGCTGTTGCCGGCGCTACACGGCATCGGGGTTGAAGACGGCAAACTACAACGGGTCCTGGAAGAACGCGGCATTGCCTTTACCGGTTCGGGCAGCGCCGCCAGTGCTCTGGCGTTTAACAAGGTCCAGGCCAAGGCAAGAGTGCAAAGCCACGGCATCGCCACGACGCCGGTGCTGTTGGCGGAAGGGACGGACTTGGTGAAAGCGCGGCGAGAGATGTCGGATTGGCTGAATCATTATGGGGCGCTGGTCATGAAACCCACGGCCGACGGCTCCAGCTTCGGGCTCCATTTTGTCAACACCGACAAAGATGTTGAAACAGCGCTCGCGGCATTACGAAAAGATCCAAGGACGTACATGGTGGAACCCAAACTACACGGGACGGAGCTAGCCGTGGGCGTGATCGAACACGACGGCCGATTACAGGCATTGCCTTGTACCCAAGTCAAGCTTGCGTCCGACAGGTGCTTTGACTACGCCGGCAAATATCTGGGCGACGGGGTCGAGGAGATCACACCGGCGCAAGTGGATGAGAGCATAGCGCGGGCCGCGCGGCGCATGGCACTGCAAGCGCACAAAGCCCTGGGCTGCCGCGGCTACTCCCGAACCGATCTCATTGCCGCGGCGCAAGGCTTGGTGTTTTTGGAGTTGAACACATTGCCGGGTCTCAGCGAACGGTCGTTTATCCCGCAACAACTGGCCGCGGCGGGCGTGAGTATGCGCGAGTTCGTGCGCGAGCAACTGTCCATCGCGCGAGCGAGTGCCTTGAGTCAACACGGCTTTGCTGCTACGCTGATGCAAAAGCGATAGTCAAAGAGGTTAATGCGCAATGAAACGCACTTATCAACCCAGCCGGCGGAAGCGCCTTAATCGCCATGGTTTTCGCAAGCGCATGTCAACGGCAACGGGCCGCCAGATCTTGAACCGGCGGCGTGCCAAGGGGCGCAAGCGTCTTGTTCCCACTATCCCTAAAAAGTAGTACCGCGGATCACAGGATTCGTCGGATGGTCGGATGCCGGGCAGCGGAGATGACGGCGGCAAGCTCGCGCGTTTCGTCTTGGTTATTCATCCCGCCATCCGCCAAATCTCGTAAACCCTGGTGAAAGAGCGGCATGATGTGTGTGCATCCGTTGCATTGCCGCAGCAAGGCTTGCCAAAAAGCTCCCGTCTACGTAAACGGTTTGAATTTGTCTCGGTGCAACGGCGCGGCGTCCGCGCGTCCGTGGGAGCTCTCGTGCTTATTGCCAGGTCGTGCCGCAACCAGACAGCAGGCCGCGTGGGGTTCACCGTGCCGAAAAAAGTCGGCCCGGCGGTGGTGCGTAACTTGATTAAACGCCGGCTCCGCCATTTGGCCGGTGCTTATCAGTGCGCGTTCGCGCAACGGGATTTGGTGGTGTTGGCACTGCGGCGCTCGGCCGAAATCTCGTTTCGGCGGCTCCGTCAAGATTTTGCGCGGGCGTGTAGTCTGTTAAACAAGAAGATGAACAACAAACAGTCTAATAAAAGAAGGTCCCATGGCTGATTTCAGCGACTATGCCGTCGTCGTCGGGCTCGAGTGTCACGTGCAACTGTGCACCCACAGCAAACTCTTTTCACAAGCTCCCAACCGCTATGGCGCCGCGCCCAACACCTTAGTGGCCGAGGTAGACACGGGGCTGCCCGGCAGCCTGCCCGTGCTTAACCGCCAAGCGGTGGAATGCGCTCTGCGTCTGGGCACGGCTCTGCGGTGCGACATCCAACAAACCAGTTCGTTCGCGCGCAAACACTATTTTTACCCCGATCTGCCCAAGGGCTACCAAATAACGCAGGGCGACCATCCAATCTGCTTGGGAGGAACCTTGCCGTTCGACGGCGAAGCGGGAGAAGCGTCCGTGGCGCTGGAACGCATTCATCTTGAGGAAGACGCGGGCAAGAACTTGCACGAGGCAGGGTCCGGAGTCAGTTACGTGGACTATAACCGCGCCGGCGCGCCACTGTTAGAGGTTGTCACAAAGCCCTCTCTCCATTGCGCGCAAGATGCCATGGCGGCAGCCCGATCGCTACGCGCCATCGTCATGGCACTGAGAATCTGCGACGGCAACATGCAAGAAGGATCTCTGCGCATCGACGTTAATGTTTCCGTTCACAAGAGCGGTAGCAACCAACTGGGCGTGCGGACGGAAACAAAAAACCTCAACTCCATTCGCTTTTTGGGCCAAGCCGTCGCGTACGAAACGCGGCGGCAAATCCTACAACTACGCGCGGGTGAACCCGTGGTACAAGAAACGCGCCTGTGGGACCCGCAGCGCAAGGAGACACGACCGCTGCGCGGCAAGGAGCAAGACCACGACTACCGCTATTGCCCCGAGCCCGATCTCCCCCCTCTCGCCATCCCCTCTGCCATGCTTGAGCAGGTCCGCGACACACAACCCGAACTCCCACAACACAAACGCGAACGTTTTTGCCAAACTCTAGGCCTACGCCCCTACGACGCCCACATCCTCACTTCCGATCAGGGTCTGGCCGACTATTTTGAAACAGCGCTGCGGACACACGAGCACCCCAAGGGTCTGGCCAACTGGATCCTGAACGAAGTGCTGCGCGTGGCCAAGCACCAAGAGTCAGCGCGCGTGGGCGACGATGACGGCGACGCATTTAGCTGCCCCATTCCCCCCGCGGCCGTCGCCACTCTGGTCAAGCTGGTGGATGAGGGAACCATCTCGGGGCACATCGCCAAACAGGTGTTCGAGGAATTGGCACACGACCCACGAAAAACCCCCGAGGAAATCGTGCAAGCCAAGGGCTGGCACATGCAACGCGACAAAGCGGCGTTGCAACGCATTGTGCAAGACGTGCTGCGCGATCATCCACGAGAAGTCACCAAATACCTCGCGGGCAAAACGCGGGTGATGGGCTATTTGATGAGTCAAATCATGCGGCGCGGCGAAGGTCGCGTAGACCCCAAGGAGGCGACCGCCTGCCTACGCGACAAGCTAGAAGAGGCGCGGGAGCCTGGGATGGGTTAGACTAACCAGGATTCATTGGATTCGGCGGAAGGAGATCAACGTGCTTTCATGCGTGGAATACATTTGGCTTGACGGAACAAAACCAACCCAGCAACTTCGGAGCAAAACCCGCGTCACGCGCATTGAAAGCGATCCTGTCGCCAATCCCAGCATTCTGCCGACATGGGGATTCGACGGTTCCTCCACGGAACAGGCCCCCGGCAACGACACCGACTTAGTCTTGCAGCCCGTATGCTCTCTACCAGACCCCCTGCGGGGGTCACTGCGTGACCTTGCTTTTTCCCCAGAAAGTTCTTCGATACTTTCTGGGGGCCCCTTTGCCGCCAAAGGCCTCGATACATCGGAACGATTTGAGAGGACGCGGAATGTGGCAAGCAAAGCCCCGCAGGGGCCGCAGCCCCCCAGTGGGAGAGGGAATCATTATTTGGTATTATGTGAGGTTCTCAACACCGACGGCTCGCCCCACTCTTCCAGTACCCGTGCTCGTTTGCGCGAGCAGCTGCAAGCAGAATGGTCCGCCTGGCGGCCGTGGATTGGGTTTGAACAAGAGTACACGCTGTTTCAAGGAGAACGGCCCTACGGCTGGCCACAAGGAGGAATCCCGGGACCGCAGGGGCGTTTTTACTGCGGCGTGGGCGCGCACTGTGCCTACGGCCGCGCGCTGGTGGAGCGGCATCTGCGGGCGTGCTTGGCCGCGGGCCTGTGCATCTTTGGCGTGAACGCGGAAGTCATGCCCAGTCAGTGGGAATTCCAAGTGGGATACCGAGGGCTGGGGGACCCGCGCGAGGAGGATCTGCTGACGATGTGTGACCACACGTGGCTAGCAAGATGGCTGTTGCTACGCCTCGGTGAAGAGTTCGGCATCACGGTGAATTTCTCACCCAAACCTCTGACGGGCGACTGGAACGGCGCCGGCGCGCATACCAATTTTTCCACACAGGCCATGCGGAATCCTCAAGGAGGCTGGGAAGTGCTGCAAAAGTTTACTCAAGCACTCGCCGCGCACCATCAAGAGCACATTGATTGCTACGGCGTCGATCTTGACAGACGTCTTACGGGGAAACACGAAACCTGCCGCATTGATTCATTCAAAGCGGGCGAGCGGGATCGGGGGGCCTCCGTGCGCATTCCCCACACTGTCGCGCAGGCTCGCTGTGGGTACATTGAGGACCGTCGCCCCGGCGCCAACTGCGACCCTTACCGTGTGTGCCACCGGCTGTTGCAAACGTACGCAACGATTGCTTGAGAATCTGTTTTCGGACGGAAGGACTTCTCGCGCTTTAGATACGCCAACGGCGGTGTCTCCCAGGGTATAGCCTTACCGGAACAGGGGTGCCGTCCTTCAGCATGTTGCGCGCCACTTCCCGCCTGACTTCCTGTCTACCCTCTTGTCTGCCCTTCTCCAAACCTTCTTGCAATCCCTGTTGTCTGCTTTCGCGCAGCAACACACTCGCTACTCTCAATGATCGGATCGCGGGATAGCCGGCTTGGATAAAGCACGCGATTTTCCCACTTTGTCATTCCTGCCCCCGCTTTGGCGAGGGTAAACTCCGCTAGGACTCTACTGTCCGACATCCGACCATCCGTACAAATCCTGTGATCCGCGGTACTACTTTTTGCGCAACGCGGCCAGCTTTTGGCGGGGCAGGCCCATGGCGCGCGAGACAACTCCCGCGTCAACACCGGCCAACAGCATCTTGCGCGCGGCTTC
>JBCCEG010000122.1:0-5241 GCA_039030455.1 Myxococcota bacterium
AAATCCTTCAAACGATGTTCCCCCGTCACGGCATCTATGATTATGTGATCGGCCAGGTAGTACCGCGGATTAGAGGGATTGATAGGATTGCAGGATAGTTGGTTTGGAAAAATCGCACGCTTCTCAAAGTTCTTTTGATCCCACATTTCCGGGGGTCCCCGCAAAGTACCGGAACGAAGTGAGCCGGGGTCCCCACGAAGTATTGAGCGACAGCGAAAACTTTGCGGGGATAAAAAGGCGTGGTCGTTTCCAGGGTCGGGGTAGCAGCCCGGTTAAATCAGCATGATTATCTCCTTCTCATTTCTTTTGTAAACATGCTATACAACTAACATCGATCCAAGTCAATTCAAAACATTAAAGCCAGCCTTGTCGCGCTGTCACAACACTGCCGGATGACAAAAAGACGCTTCCGCGTGACAAAGGGAATCCAACAATCGCAACTGAATCCCTTAAATCCGCGTTAAAAGTGAGCGTGCAAACCGACCATGGGACTGAAAGCAAGACCGCCGCCAAAATCCTCGCCAACTTCTTGGCCGTCTTGCCGCACCACGGGCTGCGTACCAAATAACCCCGCGTTAACCTCGGCAAACAGCGCCACATGATTTGTCAGCCGCCACTGAAACCCGCCGGCGCCGGTCGCTTCAATCGACATGTGCGTGAGCTCAAACGCCAACTTACCCGCTAGATAAGCCATCAATGGGTACTGGGGATTGATGTAGTAACGAGTCCCTAAGGTGACGGCATAAGGCAAACTGTATTCATCGCTTCCCATAATCGTTCTGGAAAACGTATACCGAAACCCTAAACCCAGCTCGAATACATCGATGGGCAACCAGGTAAAGTCCAGCTCCGCCGGCACGCCCCAGCCCAACGCAACACTCCCCAAAAGATCACTGCCCAAGTCGGACGTTTGGCCCGTATCGGCGCTAAACCGAATCGGATTCTTGCGAATAAAAGAGCCGTACAAAACCCCACCCGTGCTCAGCCGCACGCCAAAATGATTTTTTCGATCCACCGACTCCGTGTTTCGATTGGAGTTCTTCCAATCCGGCTTCAGCTCCTCGGCAAAACTACCGTTCCCCCACGCTAGCAGCGCCAGCAGCAAACCACAGACTGTTTTCCGCAGCGTCGTCTCCGCCATGCAATCCCTCCCTGACATGCTTGATGAACTTGCTACCAGCTCGACTTCGTGACCCCGGGTAACTCCCCCCGCAGCGCGAGTTCACGGAACGCTCTGCGACTAAGACCAAAGTCCCGTAGATATGATCGGGAGTAGCCGCTGACCATGCATCGATTGCGCCGCCGGCTCGGCGAAGAATCTCGCGGCAGGCGACTTAGCGCGAATCTGGCTTGTTGCCGTTCTTCTTCGGACAGGGACAAATCCGCTTGACGCTCGCGCAGCTGTGCACGCGTAGCCCCATGCTGCTTTACCAGACGTTTCCGTTTGCGCTCACGAGCGACCCAACATGCTTTTGCCATCTTGCTCCCTTTTTGCGTGACTCGTTGCATTGTGCCCTTCGACGTGCCGAAAAGCAACTCTTTTGGGGAAAGTACCGAATCCGCCAGTCAAGCACTTTGGTCCATTGAAAGCCGCCATCCATGGGAATTTCCAGTGACAAGCCGATACGGTGTGCACGGATCCGCCAACCGTTATTTTGGGGAAAGCTTGGATCCGCCGGTAACATCATGAGGCTTTTGCTTCAACCTAAAACCATGCCGGGCGCCATCACGATCAAACGTATCCAAAAGCCGCGGAACCGAGGGCGGTCGACTCTTGAGCCGATCCGCGAGAGCGATCTGATCTTTCGCGCCTTGATGCAATGTCTGGATTTCTATCGTGCCTTTTTGGCCAAGCGCCTGCCCGCGCGTATCCGGCGGCGTATCGATCTGAGCAAGCTGCGTGCTCTGAAAACCAACCGCATCGGTCGGGGGCTGGGTGAACGGATCGTTGATTGCGTGTTCCTGGTGCCGCTAAAGACGGGGGACGGATTTTTTCTAATACACGTGGAGCGCTGGTCCAGAAGCAAGAAGGATGCGGTCGAGATCGTATTGGATTACCAGATTCAACTGCTCAAGGAGGCACGACGACAGTACCCGGGGCAAAAGATTTTCATCCACACGCTAGTGGTCCACAACGGCCGAACACCTTTTCGTCACGACACGGACATGTTTCCGCGCGGCACCGTCGCGGAGCGCCGGATGGCGCACCGGTCGCTGGGGTCTCTTTTTGTCATCCTGAGTGTCGCGGCAGCGACGCGAAGGATCCCCCTATGTTTCGATAGGTGGGGAGATCCTTCCTCACTTCGTTCGTCAGGATGACGGGCGGGAGAAACCCTACTCAAGCACGGGTACGACAAAAGAATCATGCCGACGGTGCGGCGTCTGATGCCCGCGTTGCGCAGGCTGTGGCAACGGTCGGAGACGCAAGAGGCGGTGCATCAGCTGATGACCTACGCATGGCTGGCCGCCCACGAAGAAGAGAAAAGTCGTATAATGGAACTAGCGAGAGAAGAACTGAACTTCAAGGAAAAGGAGAGCGCCATGAGAGTAGCGGGTATGTTGCTGCGCGAAAGTAGACAGCAGGGGTTGCAAGAAGGATTGGAAAAGGGCAGGCGAGAAGGCAGGCGAGAGGTGGCCCGCAACATGTTGAAGAGCGGAATCCCCGTCACTACCATTGCCAAGTTGACCCGGCTGTCACCACAACACATCGGGCAACTGAAACCGTAGCTCGTTGAATTCCTCATCACCGGACACACCCATCACACTGGCACTGGACATCGGCGGGTCGGCGCTTAAGGCTGCCCTGCTGGATGCACACGGCCATCTGTTGGGAGAATGCGTGCGCGTCTCCACGCCTAGGCCCGCCGTGCCGCAATCGATTCTGCGAACCTTGCAAGATCAAGCGGGTATGATGCCCTTACCGTTTGATCGTGTCTCGGCGGGATTCCCCGGCGTTGTGCGCGCGGGCATCGTGGCAACCGCGCCAAACCTGGATCCCGCCTGGCACGGCGTCAATTTACACCAGGAATTGCAAGATCGGCTCAACAAGCCCGCGCGCGCGGCCAACGACGCCGACGTTCAAGGGTTGGGCTGCATCCGCGGCCAAGGCGTCGAGTTGGTGTTGACACTGGGCACGGGGATGGGTTCGGCGTTGTTTTGTCACGGTCGATTGGTCCCCAACCTAGAGCTGGGCCACCACCCCTTCGCTGACGGCCACACGTACGAAGAGCTGTTGGGCAAACAAGCCCGACACGCCCACGGACACGTCGCGTGGCAACAAAACTTGCTGCGCGCGCTCGCGCTGTTACAGCGCATCTTCAACCCCGACACCCTCTACCTGGGCGGCGGTCACGCCGCCGAAATTGACTGCCCGCTGCCACCGCGCGTGCTCACCGTCGCCAACGTCAACGGTTTGCTAGGCGGTGTCCGCCTATGGACCGCTACGTGATATTCCGCTTATTAAACACCTTGCCCCTCCGAACGTTTTGGTTCATCGGAGGCTTTTTCGAACAAAAAGAGAACTCCCACCAGCAAGACGGCGCCGCACGTGTGCAAGACCACCCACGCCACCGAGCGCAAACTCGCCACGCTCAGCCACCCCAACACCACCTGCGCGGCCACCAATCCCGTCGGCAGCCATGCCCACATGCGTTGAACCGTGCCCCGCGCGCGCCCATGCGCCCGCGCGCATAGCAGCAACACCTTGGCCGCCAGCAGATAGCCCACGAGTCGGTGAGTCATGTGCAAGTGCCCTAGCCCGTGACTGGGCCACCAAGCGGGGCCGCAGCCAATCCAATCGATGCCGCAAGCCATGGCCGCGCCCATGTGCCGCACCGCGCCGCCCAGGGCAACTTGCAAAAACGCCACCCCCAGCGTGGCGCGCGCCAAACGACGCGGGGCATAGGGGAAGGTCGCCAAGCTCCCCAATCCTCCTAAACGATGCGCCAGCTCCAACGTCAAGCACAAAAAGGCGAACGCAGTCACCAAATGCAGTGTGGAAACCAGCGGGTGCAGCTTGAGCAAAACCGTGACGCCGCCCAAGGTGCCTTGTAAAACCACCAAACCCACCGCGACAAGCCCTAGAACACGAGTCGTTCGATCACCGCCCCCCCAAGCGCCTAGTGCAACGACAACGGTGAGCATGCCCACCAGCGTCGCCCACAGACGATGCCCGTGTTCGAACAACACGCCTCCCACCATGGGGGGGAACACTTTGCCGTCGCACGTGGGCAAAAATACCCAATCGGGGCATGCCAACGAAGCCCCCATGGGATTGACCACCGCGCCGACGGCCAGCAAAACGGCCGTGGCGCCCACCAACACCAGCGCGACTTTTCCCGGCCATGGTACCGCTTGAGCTTGCCTTGCCGCCTTGACCATTACCGCCCTCTCTTGCTACCTTAGCGTGTTGAATACTATGTGTCGCAACGGCCCCTTCGTCTAGCGGTTAGGACAGCAGCCTCTCACGTTGTAAACACGGGTTCGAATCCCGTAGGGGTCACCAGCCGAGAGGCTTTCCGCTAACAAGAGCTCACATGCTCATGCTTAACGCACGCCTCCTTGCCCTTGAACGCCAACCCCAAGGCAATGACGGACTTGACGCCGCGTTTGACCAAGTTGAGGTGATAGTGCTTTTCTTGAATTTGCCGCAAGGCTTGTTGCGCCGTGTCTTCCAGAGAATCGGTTTGCCGCACACAGCTTTTGAACTCCATAACAAAGCAGGGGTTGGTCAACTTGTCCTTGGGTTCCAACGCCAAGTCGTAGCGGCCAAGACCGCTTTCGCGTTGCGAATCCACAATGTAGCGGTCGCGCAGGTATTGCACCATCCCCAGAATAAAGCCGTGATAAAATCGTTCGGGCTGTTTGCCGCCCGTGTCGAAGTAACTCACGCTGTCAGCCACGAATTCAGGGAACTCGGCGGCTAACTCTTCCACCCCGCCGGCCACCAGCGTCTCGATCAACTCCACTCCGTTGCCGTCGCCGCTTTTACCGCCCCGCAGCCAGCGGTTGATCAAGCCGCTGTAAACCCTCTCGCGCGGCGGGACGTATTCGCGCACGGGTTGCTGGGACGTGTGTCCCATCGCCTCGTCCAGCGGCTCGCGCAGCCCCCGCTTGACGGTAATGTCCGCGCGCGACACCAGTTCATGGACCAGGTGGTTGGTGCTGGTGTTGACCCAATGCAGCCCTGGTTGCGGCGTGGGTTTGCATAAATCGTTGATGACCGACCACGGGTTGTACACC
>JBCCEG010000123.1:0-5237 GCA_039030455.1 Myxococcota bacterium
ATACCTTCTCTCGACTACCTCACTGGCTACCTTGACTCCCTGCATACCAGACTTTGACTCTGGTCCAGCGGTGTCGTGTCGAAAGCCATGGGCCTGCCGCGCCGAAAATTGGCCGCGCTGCGCGCCAAGTAGGCCGAGATCCCCCCTCTTCAACGGTACGAGAAAGGCAAAAAATGGTCCGCCACAATCCGGATCTTTTCCTCACAAAACGCAACCAACACGGCGGCGGAAAAAAAACATGACACATTCAAGAACCCCGAGGACGGCGATCGCCGCCCTCCGAATCGCCACAAGCACCACGACCGGCGCGGCATGGGGGATGAACCCGTTAGCAGACAACGAGCAATGGAAAAGACTGTTGCGAAACACGTACTCTATTCATGACGCAGCCAAGAACAACTGTGCGAAACACGTTCTAGATCTTCTCAACCATGCGAACGCTGTGGATCAACGCGACGGCAATGGCAAGACGCCTTTGTACCATGCTATTCGCCATGGCAGAATCGGGGTTGTCCGTGTGCTGCTGGATTTTGACGCCGGTGTCGCGGTCGTCGGTTCGGATCCCAACAAAACGGCCTTGCACGTGGCAGCTCGTTGGAACCGGTGGAAGGCAGCCCGCGTCCTATTGGAGCATGACTCTCAACTGCTCGCGCGAACAGATGGCGAAGACAGAACACCGCTGCACCTGGCCTGCTCGCACGGCCATGTGAAAACCGCCGAGGAACTCCTGGCGTGGGGCGCCAATCCCGATCGCCAGGACGCCGCCGGCGATAACGCGTGGACACACGCCGCGCGCGGCCCGGAGAAAACGTGGCGCAAGGTGGTCGCGGCCCTCAAGGCCGCCGAGGAGCGCAGGCGCGACCAACGCGCGGCGATCACGCAAGCCCTCGACGAGCCGGAATGGCGCGATATCCTAAAGATCCTCCACGCTTATGCCGACTGCGACGAACGCTAATCTCTCGAACCCTTGCTTGCGCCAATCGCGAGGGAAAACAAGGAAAAACAAAACATGACGACTCAAGCAACACCCGCTCGTTGCCTTTCTCACCACGAGAAGCCTCTGCCCCTACAACAAGCCGTGGAAGCCCTGCGCGATCGCATCCGACAAGAAGGAGATCAGCCCCAGGCCCCCGTTGCCGAACAACTGGCGCTAGTGGATCAACTCACCCAATTCGCCCTGGGGCGTTATCTGCTAACCCATGGCGGCTTTAACGGTTACTGGACCCGCTACGCCGTGCTACACCCGCAACGAGGGCGCAAAACGGGGTTGAACCACGACGGCGAACCCTTCACGGAACTGGAAAGCTGGATTCTCGACCGTTGGCCGGCCATTCGGGCGACACAAGAGCGTTTTCAAATTTTCCAACGCGTGCTGCAAGGTCTGATTCGCGACGGCGCGACGCTCGTTTCGGTGGCGTGCGGCACCATGGAAGACCTGCTGGGTTTGGATTACAGCCATGCCCCCAACGCGTGCCTGCTGGGCATGGACATTGATCCGGAATCGCTGGATCAAGCCCGTGAGCGAGCGCGCGAGTTAGGCTTGCTTAACCGTGTCGAGTTGACGCAAGGCGACGCCTGGAATCTTGCTCTTCCCGATTGCCGCGACGGTCTTGCCTGCAGCGGATTGAGTGTCTACGAAACCGATCCCCAACGAGTTACCGATCTCTACCGGCGGTTTCACACGGCGCTCAAACCAGGCGGTACGCTGGTGACCAGCTTTATCACACCGCCGCCTTGGGCGGACCCCAAATCTCCCTGGGACCTAACGCGCATCGCGCCGCGAGATCTGCAACGCAATCGGCTACTGGCCCACGCGCGGCGAGTACGCGTGGGGTTCACCACGGCGGAAGCCGTGCGGCGGCAACTGAAGCAGGCGGGCTTTACCGCTATTCAGGTTCTGAACGACCGTTGCCGTGTCTATCCCACCGCGGTAGCGCGGAAATCGCAAAATTCCTCTTGCGCTGGGGCAAAAGTCGATGTATAACGATGATGTCAAGGATGTGAAGCATTGGGCGAAGCAGGCTTGCAAAGAAAACAAACGATCAAAAAACAAGGAAGGATCAAGCAACCATGGGTAAGCGTCTCTACGTTGGCAACCTGTCTTATGACAGCACTGAAGATTCCATTCGCGCGGCTTTTTCGCAAGACGGCCGCAACGTAATGGATGTCCATCTCACCACCGACCGCGATACCGGCAGGCCTCGCGGCTTCGGCTTTGTCGAAATGAGTACGGAAGAAGAAGCACAAGCAGCCATCAAGGCCATGGACGGCCAAATGCTCGATGGCCGCAACATTAAAGTGAATGAGGCTCGTGAGCGTTCCGCTCGCCCTAGCGGCGGCGGCAGAAGCCGCTGGTAAGCCGCTCGTAAATCTCCTCTTCCCCTTTTTTGGGGGGGGGAGGAGAGCCCTGCCGGGGTTCGTTCACTGTAATTTGCTTCCATCTCCGCGAAGCCGGTAAAAGGGTTGGGAGTCAATTTCTGCTTGTCGGCTGTCTTCGATCTCCGTAAAAGGGTATGAGAGATGACGGGAGCGGAAGCGCCTTTCTCTGAAACCGCGTGGGCGCCGACTCATTTACCGTGTCTGGTACCGCTAGGTCCGCGTGACGATCCGAATCATCCGCCAAACGCGGTGGTGCTTACCGACGGGACGGCAACGGAAGTCATTCCGGCAATGCCCGAGTCGCAAGCCGCGTCCGCGACCTTGCGGCGTTGTTGCGCGCGCGCGGATCGCGCCTTTTTATGCGCCCACGCCAAGCCTTGCCTGCGCGGCCTGTTACGAGTCAAGCTCGATATCGCGCGCCCCATCTGCTTGCTGACACTGCACCAACTCTTGCACGCGGACCCGCCGCCGTGGCTACAGCATGCCGCGCGCGGCGTTGACGAAGCCGTCCAACTGGCGCGCCGCCAGCGCGATTGCTTAGGCGACTTGTTGCCACGACTCACGCAACACAAGCTACGCCGCGTCGCCCGACTAGAGTGCCTGGTGCTGCGTGCCTTCGCGAGCATGGAACATCGAGGCTTCCCGATCGATCAAGCGCGGTGGCGCCAAGCACTGCGGCAAACCCAAACGGATCTCGCCGCGAGCCGACAAGAGGTGCTGGCACACACGGGCAACCAAAGCGAGCAAGATTTGTTCGGCCACCACCAGGTGAACCTGGACGACGGCCGGCAAGTCAAGCTGCTGTTGCAACAAGTCCTGGGCAACTCCATCCCCAACACGAACCAAGAGACCTTGCGTAAACTGGACCACCCAATGGCCAAAGCGCTGCTACGCTACCGGGAGCTTGCCAAGCTGTCGCAGACCTACGGGGAGAACTTTCTGCAGTTCATCGACCCCCGCACCGATCGAATCCACGCCTGTTTTGAGCCGTTGGGCACTGCAACGGGTCGTGCAGCGTGCCACAGCCCCAACTTGCAAAATCTCCCCAATCGCGTGGAATTCCGCCGCTGCATCCACCCCGAAGGCGATCGGGTGCTAGTGACGGCTGACTACGCCTCGTGCGAGCTGCGCATTATGGCGGATCTTTGTGGCGATCCAAATTTCTTGCGTGCCTTCGAAGAAGGCCGCGATCTGCACAGCGAGGTCGCCACTCGCCTGTTTGGAGTCCCCGTGGACAAGGAAAACAACAGCCACTTGCGCAAGCAAGCCAAAACCATCACCTTCGGCTTGCTTTACGGCATGGGCACCTCGGCCCTCGCGCGCCGACTGAATATACCCCCGCGCCAAGCCGACGATCTCATGCACCGCTACTTCGCCGCGCATCCCCGGCTCAAAGCCTATTTGGATCACAGCGTGCAGCAAGCCTTGCAACGCGGATTCGCCCGCACAACCCTGGGCAGACGGTTGCCGCTTGACCAAGAACAAGACGGTCATGATCGCGCGCGCTTCTCGCGCATCGCCCGCAACATGCCCATTCAAGGCACTGGCGCGGATATGCTCAAGCTCGCCATGGCGCGTCTGCACGAGCGTCTTGCGCGAGAGTTCCCCAGCGCGGGGCTGGTGAACACCGTACACGACGAACTGGTGGTAGAGTGCGCCAACGAGCACGCAACAGGCGTCGCCGCGCTGGTCAAACGCGAAATGGAAGGGGCGGAGCAAACGTTGCTGCCCAACGTCAAACCGCAAGTGGACGTGCACGTGGGGCGACACTGGGAGCATTGACGAGAAGCGATCCGTTCCCCAATCGCGCGGACACGGCAGCGATCCGATTGCGTTACACTAAGAAAAATGGAAAGGAAAACATTGCAAAAAAAGGCGTTCATGCAAGTCAAACCGCTCCCCGTGGGGCTACAGGAATTCCGCGACGTGATCCAAGAGGGATGCGTGTACGTGGACAAAACCCAAAATATCCACGAGCTCCTCTCGGCCCCCAAGTGCCCTTACTTCCTCGCCCGCCCGCGCCGGTTCGGCAAATCCCTGTTGATCTCCACGCTGGAGGCGCTATTTCAACGAAAAAAAGAACTGTTCCGAGACCTGTGGATCGGGCAAGAGGGCCGTTGGGATTGGTCCAAGAAATATCCGGTGATCCGGCTGGACATGAGCCTGATCCCGCGCGGTACCCCCGAGGAGCTCAAGGAAGGCTTGGCCGCCTTTATGCGCAAGATCATTCGCAAGCACGACCTTCCCGTTGATCCCCGCCAACATCCGGCCACGCTGCTGCAAGAGGCTATCGAGGAGTTGGGACAAGACAACGAAGTCGTCGTACTCATCGACGAGTACGACAAGCCGCTGATCGATCACTTGAGTGGCAGAAACGCCGCGCAGCGGGAGCTAGACATCGCCCATGCCAACCGCGACGTGCTGCGGGACTTTTACACCGTGCTCAAGGGGATGAGCGGTTTCCTGCGCCTTGTGTTCGTCACCGGCGTGAGCAAATTCTCCAAGGTCTCGGTTTTTTCGGGACTGAACCACTTGACCGACTTGACCCTTTCCACCCGCGCGGCCACACTGCTTGGCTACACGCAGCAAGAGCTAGAGACCGACTTCGCGCCTCACCTCGAGCTGTTGGCCGACGAGCGGGGTCAAAGTGTTCCGCGCGTGTTGGAGGAAATCAAGCGGTGGTACGACGGCTTTCGCTTCTGCAGCCGCGACATCCATGTCTACAATCCTTTTTCCACGCTGCTGTTGCTGCAAGAGCGCGAGTTCCGCGCCCACTGGTTCCAAACCGCCACCCCGTCGTTTCTCATCCACCTGATCAAGCGCGCCAAGAAAACCCAACCCATGGACCTGGTGGGAAC
>JBCCEG010000124.1:0-5207 GCA_039030455.1 Myxococcota bacterium
ACAAATGCTTGCTGAAATGAGCGAAAACGCATCATCTGTCTACATAGCGAGTCGTGCGGCATGTTGGTTAGCATGGTTATCTCCTGGTTTGTGCAAACGCTATTATGCTAGCAGTTGCTCCCTAAAAGCAAAAGCGTTGCTTGGGTGGGGAGAGGTGCAACAAAAATCGGGTTACCATTGTCTACAATAGACCGCTGCTAAAGAGTGACTGGTCTTTTTGTTGGCAAGCAGCTGGTTACTGCTGCAGCAGTGGGCTGGCTTTGTGGTAGAGATTGACTCTGTTTGGTATCGTGCCGTAAAGTAGAGTCAATGCCGTGGTAGGCTGTGGTATGTGGCGGGGTGTAGCTCAGTTTGGTAGAGCACTTGGTTCGGGATCAAGAGGTCGCAAGTTCAAATCCTGTCACCCCGACCAAAGCGGAAGAGATAGATTTTGGCCATGTTCTCGGGCCCAGATGGCGGAATTGGTAGACGCGCTAGGTTCAGGTCCTAGTGAGGCACTAGCTTCGTGGAGGTTCGAGTCCTCTTCTGGGCACATCGAAGCGAGATACGGGCGCATAACTCAGAGGTAGAGTGCTACCTTCACACGGTAGAAGTCGCTGGTTCGACTCCAGCTGCGCCCACCAGCCATGGTGTGGCTTTGCCGCCAAAGGTTCTGACGAACTCGAAGCGTTTCGGAAGGCAGCGGATGTGGCAAGCAAAAGGACGCGCGAAGCGCTTTGGACCGCGAGGGTGCGGGCAACGGAGTTGGTCGAGGCCGCCGCGCGGAAAGAGAGCGTTTTGGTTGGATTCAATTATCCCAAAACTGCGTTTTCTCGACGATTTTTGCCTTGCCGAGCCTACGCTCGCAACGTTTTGAGACAACCTGACATCAGGCAGACCCTGTACTTGGGCAGCCCGCCCCGAACCCCTACCGTAGAGACGCGATTCATCGCGTCTCTACGGATGGATATGGACATACGGGGATCATTTGCGTGAATGAATTTTTGTGTATGATTGTTTGTTTTTCATGCGAGTGGGCTAAGAAACTGATGCCAAGAAAGGTGGAAGAGTAAAGCTATTTTTGGTGGAGAGGGGTGTTAAATGAGCCGTGGAGGTTACAGAGCTTGTCTTGCTTGCCGCATTGTTTTGGTGGTGACACTCGTTTCCGGTTTGGCGGGGGCGAGGCAGGTGCCTGTGCGGGGGCAGAATACGGCCGCGCGCAAAATCGATCTCAACACCGCGACGGCCAAGCAACTAGAGGCGTTACCGCGCATCGGCCCCAAACGGGCCGCCGCGATCGTCAAGTACCGCGAGCGTATCGGTCGCTTCACGCGGGTGACTCAGCTGCTGCGCATCAAGGGAATTGGCAAAAAGACACTGCGCCGTTTGCAGCCGTTGGTGAGCGTTTCACGTGGCACGCAGTCGGTGGAGCAAGAAAAAGAGGGGTTCAGATGTCCTGTGCAGGATGGGGTGTGTCGGGCGCCGAGTGGCTAACGAAGCCATTTTCGCTAAGGCAAGTCGCTATCCTTGAGGCCTTATCACAACAGCTGTGTTCGTTTCAACTGTAGGATCTGGAGTGGTAGATGATGTAGCAAAGTAGCGACAGGATGAGAAAAAACGCGCTTCCGTCTCGCTTATCTCCACAAAGCACGGAGTTTACCAGTGCCTTGCATCAAGCATTGGTTGAGCACGACATCCCTTTGTCAAGCCGACAGCGTCAACAGTTGGCAACACACTTTACGCTGCTAACGCAGTGGAATGCCGTGCATAACCTCACCCGTTTAAGCACTCCGCTTGAGGCGGTTTACGGCCATTACCTGGATATTTTGCTGGGTCTGCGTCATGTGCGGCCCGGTCGGGAATTGCTCGATGTTGGCTGCGGTGCCGGATTCCCGGGACTCGTGGCCGCGGTTTTGTGGCCGCGCGTGCTCGTGCGTTGCCTGGACAGTCGGCGCAAAAAGTGTGTGTTTGTGCAAACGGCGGCCCAAGCGATGGAGTTGGACAACGTGCGCGTGGAGCACGGGCGCGCGCAAACGTGTTTGCCGGCGCGATTGGTGGTGAGTCGGGCCACATTCGCCGTCGAACGCTTGACGGTGTTGAGCCGTTGTTTGCGGCAGCCGGGATCTAGCCGGCTTGCCTTGTGGGTGACAATGCGTCAGCAGCCTGCTGTCTGCCGGCAGCTGGAAATCATGGGTTTGACGAGCGTGGCAACGTTTGCTTACCGGCACCCTCATGGCGGGGATCGGGCAATTGTGACGGGGCGGTCGTTTCACGTGGAACGCGGGGTGTCGTAAAGCGACTTTTGTTACAGTGACAGGGCGAGGTGGGAAAAACAAAGTGGGGACGCGACAAAATGACAAAGGAGGGAGGACGCCGCGCTAGCGGCTTTGGGCGGCTACGACGTCCCAACCCATCCGTGCAATCCCTTAATCCTGGTCATCAGTGGTCCGGACAGTTGCCGCGCCGGCGCACCCCTTGTCACCCAGCACGGTGTTGTGGTTGCCTCGCGGGACAAGTACCCTGCAAGGATAAGGGCGCTGTTAGCAGTGGTGTAGCGGCGCGTGTGGACGGAGGGTAAACATGGCTGATTCGGCGGAAATACCCGCTCAAAGCGTTTCACCGGACTCATTGCGGGGAGCCTTGCGAGAGGGGACGGGACGGCGTAGCTTGCGAGATGTTTCTGTCTATAGCTTGCAGCCGGGCGCCTGCCAGCCGCGCGAGAGCTTTGCGGAAGAAACGCTGGTGGATCTGGCCGCGAGTGTCGCGCAACACGGCGTGTTGCAGCCGTTGCTTGTACGCGAGCTGGCCAACGGACGTTATGAAATTGTCGCCGGTGAGCGGCGGTGGCGCGCGGCGAAACGGGCAGGCAGAGTCACGGTTCCCTGTGTCGTCATGGATGTGGCCGACCACAAAACGCTGGCACTGGCACTGATTGAGAATATCCAGCGTGAAGATCTCAATGCACTGGAGGAGGCCAAGGCTTATCAGCGCTTGATGGATGCCACCGGCTGCACGCAGGAGCAGCTGGCCGCGGCCATTGGGAAAAGCCGCGCCGCCGTGGCGAACACCTTGCGACTTCTCAAACTGCCGGATTCCATTAAGCAGCTTATTGTGAGCAAGCGGATCACCAGCGGTCATGCGCGAGCATTGGTTGGTTTGGATGCCGAACTCGCCGGTTCACTGGCGCGGCAGATTGCGCAGCAAGGAATGACGGTGCGGCAGGCCGAGGTGCTGGCGCGCTCGAGCAAGCAACCGCGCGGCGAAGAACGGCGGAAAGGGCTGCAAAAGGAGTCGTTTGTGCACCAGCAGATCCAACGGAAGCTCCAGCAGCATTTGGGCACGCGGGTGGAGTTGCGGCACAAGGGTGAAGGTGGGTCCGTCGTGCTGCATTTTGCGTCGGCGCGCGAGCTTAATCGTTTACTGCGGTTGCTCACGACGTGACTTTGGGGGCAGGGCCCTCTTGCCGGCCACGCCTTCCGTTCATCCCGCGATCAAAACGCACCCGGCCCCCGAGGGGGTCCCCACAAAGTATCGAAGAACCTTGTGGGGGAAAATCGCGCCGCGACCCCTTTTACCGTCGCGCGAGGCTTTAGCGGCAAAGAGGCACAGCCCCTTGCGGGTCACGCTGTTTTTGCCCGCGGCCTTTTTCGTTTCATGTCCCTGTTTTTTAGTTCGTCAAAGTTGTTGAGAACGGCGCCGACAAGAAGATTCAGCAACAGAAAAGCCGAGACAACCATCCATGAGGCGTGGTAGATCGTCACCACCACATCCATTGTCCTCGACGCGTTCACGGATAGCAGGTTGTAGCGCAGGTCGGTCCAGTTGTCTCCCGTCATGGCGCGGAAGAGTGTAAACAGGGCTTCGAGAATGTTGCCGTAGGGGTCCGGCTGACCCGGCGGGAAATGCTTTGGCGGCAGCTTGAACAGCGCCACGCCGACAACCGCGTAGAGGTACGCGAAAATCAAGAACAGGACTCCAATGTAAGAAACCGAGCGGACGGACCGGAGCAGCACGGACGTGATGAGTTTGAGCTCGGGAAAGGCTTCGATGAGACGAAGAAGACGGAAGGTGCGCAAGATATGCAGAGTGGAGATAATGTCTGTGTTTTCAAGATGGGTGTTTCCTCCTAGGGAGGTATGGATATAAGAGCCGCCGGCAGTGAGAATGCAAGCGACCATGATAATCATATCGAGGGTGTTCCAACCGCTGGCAAAAAAGGTGTTCATGTTGGGAGCCTCCTGCCAGCGGATAAGCAGCTCGATTGCAAAAATGACTAGGATGCCGACTTGAATGTAATCAATCCACTTTTCATTTCCTATGTTGTATGTTTCAATGCCGAGTAAAAACGCATTGAATAAAATGATTATGAGAACTACCCTATCGAAGGCTTTTGTTGCTAAAATACGTTTTGCAAACCGCAAGATCCACCCTCCTTTTCAGGCTAAAGCAGCCGATTTCTAGTGGTTATACCAATCCCAAAAAATAATGTTACAAAATCGACAATCCCCCGTGCATTCGCCGCTCCCATTTTTTCTGGATTCCTGCCTCTGCTCGGGGGCAGGGGTGACAACCTTTCGCGGGAATGACAGGGTGGGGAACGTTTTTTTCGCGGATTGGTATGAGTAATGGCAAGGAAATGTGGGTCATGACAAACCCCGATCCGGGGCGGGAATCCACTTTGGTATTGTTGTCGGCGGGCACTCGCGGGAATACCTTGTCGTGTGCGCCGTGTTGATAGAAACGAAACACCGGCAACAGGACAGGAGAACAATGCGTTACCATTTTCCGTTAGTGTTCATAGCGTGGCTTGTCGGCATGTGCTTGCCGAGCGGCTGCGCGGATTCCAACGTCGGCGACGTTTCACAAATGGCGACTTCCCCAAGCAAAAAAGAGAAGAAGAAAACAAAAATAAGAAAAAAATGTGATGAATATGGAAAAAGATTACAAGTAAGGATAGAGAGAAACAAACCGCACATCTGCACGAAAATCGAGACAGACAATAGTCAGGGAGCTTCTAAAATTTCTTGGCAGTTTGCCCCGGGACCGTGTAAAGATATGATTGGCTTGTGGACGATTTTAAACCCGGCGGGTAACGGTCGCGTGGTATCAGGGATCGAGAAAACCTTTTGACACACCGCTGTGAAGGCCTCCGGGGCTATGGCCAGAGTGTTCGAACGTGGCTTGGGGTGAACTGCTTTCCAGAATTCACGTGGGGCTGCTTTGAGGAG
>JBCCEG010000125.1:0-5194 GCA_039030455.1 Myxococcota bacterium
CCCCCTCGACCCCGCCGGCGCAGCCGGAGACCCGTCCACTTCGTGCACCGGAGGGAGCGAGTGTCGGGTCCCCGAAGGGGCGCGCTTCGCGACCGAAGGCGCGGCGGCCGGCGAAGCCGGAGACCCCGACCGTACTCCCTCTACGCGGAGTACGGGTCGTACGGTCGGAGCAAAGGGCGGCGTAGCCTGGCCTGCAAGGCGCGAGTGGTCGTCCGCCCCTCCCGAAGGGCGCCGAACGTAGTGAGGCGCACTACTACTCGCCTTTTCGGAGAAAAGCGAGGGCGCGCGCAAACCGCGCGCAAAGCGCGGCTTGGAACAAGCACTTCGGGGCGGGGAGTGGCGCCAGCGAAGCTGGCGCCCTTACGCGGGGTACATTATCACGAGCCTGGGGGAGGCTCTGCGGAATAGCATTAGTGCTAGATATCGACTTGTGAGAAACGCGCGGGATACTGTGATATATCTTCCGTGCAAGCCGTATGCGGTGAAAGCCGCATGTACGGTTACGAGGGGGGGGTTTGTGATAGGCACACATTGTGTAGCTTAGGGACCTCTACCCTACTGGTAATGCCTGCCTTGATCGGAGGCTTTGGTAATTGGTTTGTGCCGATCTTAATTGGCGCACCAGATATGGCAAAATTCACAAAATTAGTGCAGCTAGTTGATCACGTGTATACAGCCGGCGAAGCCTGCCCCGCCCTCGCCGGCTACGCCGGCGAGCAGGGGAGACGCCGCTTGGTTCATATTTAGCGG
Source organism: Myxococcota bacterium (assembly GCA_039030455.1). Taxonomy (GTDB): domain Bacteria; phylum Myxococcota; class UBA727; order UBA727; family JABDBI01; genus JBCCEG01. Next base: position 751 of record JBCCEG010000125.1, read on the forward strand.
GTTTATTTGAGGGTGACGGGCATATATGAATTTCCAAATCTACTAAGAAAAAACATAATCCAAGATTTTGTATAACCTTTCATCAAAAAAATATGCCTTTAGCGGAAAAATGACTCGGTCCTTTCGAGAGGGCTCCAGAAAGGTAATAAAGCCAAAGAAAAGGCTTGTGTCTTAACCATATCCCCCATGGCCGAAGGCGGCGAAGGATTGATTAACATAGTACAATTAATTAATGATAAATTACGATCACCAAAAATTCATCGGTAAACCCAGTAATTAATTGGCTTAATAACCACAAAAATACTGATTTTAGCAAGTTGCCTTTAAACAGCGAATCATTGGAAACAGATAGTTGGTTAGCTGGGCTGGTTTTATAGATGCTGATGGCCGAAGGCGGGGGGGGATAAAGAAGTTTCTATATTCGTTATACCCTCATTAGTGTCCGCAAAAACGGACAGCAGGCCGCCCCACTCTAAAGTACGAGTACGAATTGCATGTACACTCTCCATAGAACAGCGTTTAGTAGATCCAATAACAGGTCTCTTTTCTTACGCCCTTTGTGCACACAAATTGCCCATTACTTTGGGGCTAGCCTAAGAATTAGAAAACAAAGTGGAAGATCTTATTTAAGTATCTCGGGCACTAGTAAAAAGTGCAATCAGTTAGTGGTCAATTATTTATCACAATATCGTGCGGGTCCCCGCCCCTTCGGGGAGGGGCGCGCTCGCGACGAAAGGTAAAGTGGCCAAAGGGCTAGCCTGCGGTCACGTAATCAGTCACCCAGGTTAGGAAGCCCCCAGCGGCCAGCGAACGGGTGTAGTGCAAAGACTGCCGGATTCGGATGTCCCCTTGGGCGTAAGAAAGGAGTAGGACCAGGATATACCCGAAATACCTTTATTACGGCCCCCCCATAAAACCAGCGAAAGCTGCCCTAGCAAGGCCTGCCAGGCCCCCATAGGGCTGAAAAGGTATGGCAAGAGTACTACATCAGAAAGCACGCCCAAGCGTCCCGAGACCTCCACGAGCGACACCTACCGTCGAACCCGCAACGCCACCGGGAGGTAACGAGGGTCGCAGGGGGAGCGGCGCCATAGGACAATATGTTGGCCTCTACAGACAAATTCGTCGGCGGCAATAAGCAAGCGGACGCAGCCCTGAGAAAGTACGCGAGGCGCGGTTGGCGGATACGTATAGATAACCCCAACAAACAAAACCTCGCTACCCCACAGGAGTGAGCGACGCAACCATCTCGTCGCTGCCCCACTGCAAACTTGCAAGTGCCAACCAACGAACCGGGGCATTGATCGGAAACTCTGAAGCCCTAACCCTATGTAGACGAAAGCTGTATACATGCAAACGTGTACGTACAGCTTCGAGAGCAGCGCTTAGCTGACTCGCCCTTTAATGAGTTCCAAACATTTATATTATTTAGATTGGACAAAAGCTGTCAGAATGTTAGTGAGTAAAGAACATTTAACCGCTAAAGGCCACACCTGTCTTAGATATTAAAAAAAATATGAACCAAAAACGAAGAACTTTTCATTGGCACCTAAGAAGGTCTTGTGCTTCGCGCCATAGGCGCAAAACCCTAGCACTGGCTTGCACTAATTTTATTTGAGGAATTGCCGTGGAATTTATTACTGAATTCTATCATGACTCCACTGTATGCGTGGAAATCCTCGAAAAATGCTGCGATAGCGGCAGATAACGGGTCTATATTCGAGTCTATCACACGAACGTAAAAGAAATAGAACACATGGGGGCTATACGCAGGTAACCATAGTGCGCCGGGGTTCCCGCCCTCGCCTCCCCGAAGGGGCGGCGGCTTGCGGGGGGATAAAGACCGGGACGCACCCCCTGATCGGGTTCCTCAGAGACTACACGAGGAGCGCCTTCATATAGGATGAAGATATAGTCCAGTTAAACAAAACTGATTTCCTCGATTGAATAATATTAGTTTTTGGCTCCTACCTCCTTCATTACTGCTGCTGTTAAGCTCTGCTTTGGTTGAGACCGGTTGTGGCAGTGGGTGGACGGTCAAACAGGCCGAATCTTATGATGACATAAGATCTTACAATTCTGCTCGATGCGGGAATGTTCCAGCAAGAAAAGTGCTCGGGTCGAATGACGCTTTTATTTTCGTTGTTTTGTCCAGTGAGGGATCAAGACCACATGCTAGAATCTTTTCTTGTGCCCCTTGGCGCGGTAAGGCTGCACCGAGCGCCAGGGCAGCGCTTGCTACGCTAATGAACCACCTGCCTGGGATTGCTTGGAGGCACCACCACCGAGTGTGGCGACGTAACATTTGCCCTGCGGGCAACAAAGTCACTAAGCGAGATCCCTTCAGAGACTTAACGCAGAAGATCTTTTATCAAACGAATTTGGACCTTCGGTCCGAATTCGGTTTCGGGGGTCGCGAAGGAACCTGCTGCGACGATGTGTTCTTGCTCTTCCCCGAACGTAGTGAAGGGGAAGAGGCCGGCGGAGCCGGAGCGCTCACACCCTTATTAGACGACTCATTTAGCCGATGGCTTGTGGGTTTCACCGATGGTGATGGCTGTTTTAGCATCATTAAACAAGGCGGCAAATTCAGCCTCAATTTTTATATAACCCAATCAACCTATAATGAGCAAATACTATATCGTATCAAAAAGCAGCTGAAGGTGGGATCTGTGACAATTTATAAAAAAGAGGCAATTTATCGAATTCGCAGTAGATCAATTTTAAGCCAAGTTATTTTTCCTATATTTGATAGATTCCCGCTTTTGACCTCAAAGCAATTTAACTATAATAAATTAAAAAAAGCTTATAACATCCTCGAAGATCACCACTTAAGCAGAGAACAAAAAAACCATCTCTGCGACCAGCTTAAGCAACAAAAACCGCCTGAAGGTTATTTATCGCCAGCTTGGCATAGCTCCAACAGTGGAAATTTCACTCGACTATTGGTTCGACAGGTTATGCACATAGATTGGTTGATTGGTTTCCTGGAGGCTGAAGGTAGTTTTTTCTTAACAGAAAAAGAAGCAGGGAGGTTTGTGCATAGTTTCGGCATAACACAAAAACGTGATGCACATGTGCTTGAAGCGATTCGTCTTATTTTTAAAATTCGGGCGAAGGTGCAACACAACAAAAAAAATGATTTTTACAAGCTGGAAACCTCAGCACAACCCGCTTGCCTGCGAATTATACACTTTCTTACGGGTCGCCTAAAAAGTAAAAAGTCATTTGAATTCCAACTGTGGAAAAGATCAATGCGTTACTTGCACAGCCCACGCCGCTATGAAAAACTCAGCCACGTGAAATGCATACTAAAGAATTTTCGGTCTAAGAATCGCGGGCCACGAAATAATATAAAAGATCAAGGTATAGTCCGATCCGCTAAGTAATTAGTGGCGCGTTATTGTAAGTTCAGGAGCTCGGTCCACTTCTTGCTCTTCCCCGAACGTAGTTAAGAGGAAGAGGCCGGGGGGGATAAAGAAGCCAGCCGCCCCTCCAGCGCTTGGCGTCCACAAAGTGGACTGCACTCTTCCTGCCCTCGCCCCCCTCCCCTCCCCGCCCCGAAGGGGTCGGGGTCGGGGCGGGGGAGCGAGTGGTTGGGGCGGGGGGATAAAGGGCGCCAGCTTCGCTGGCGCAAGCGCTTGCGCGACGCCCCTTCCCCTTCGGGGACTCCAGCGCTTGCGCGACTCCCCGCCCTCGCCCCCCTCCCTGCTCGCCGGCGTAGCCGGCGAGGGCGTCCACTTTGTGGACTGCACTCGCGCCCTACGGGCGCGAGCAGGCTTTCGCCTTCGGCGAACGGGGCGGAACCCGCCCCGTGTTTCTGAGTCAGGTACCGGTGGCGGTCGATGCAGTCCACCCCGTTGATTTCGGTGAGGGGGCAGTCCAACCAGTCCGGAAGAAGCTGATCCAGATAGTAGATCATCGACTCGATGGATCGCGGGGCGCAGTCCTTGGCCTTCATGTTGGCCATGTGCTCCACGCGGGCCTCTCGGAGGGTGTACCGCTTCCAGCGGTCAAGCTCTTCACGCTGCCTCTGGGCGGCATTGGGGTCAATCCCCTGGGCCATCTCCTGGGCTACGGTACGAGCCTTCTCGCGGGCCTGCTCCAGCGTCAGGTCGCCGTAGCGGCCCAGGGCGACCCGGACGGTCCGGCCGCGGACAGACCGCTGTACGACGAACGTGGAGCAGCTTGGGCTGGCGATCAGGCCGAAACCCTGAGGGCTTTCCCGGCTGGTGTCCCAATACGCCTTCTGGCGGATCGGATTGCCCTTACTGCTGGCTTCGCCTGGCTGAGGGGGAAGGCACTTTTTATCGATGGACGTCTTGGTGAACTTGATCCTCATGCCCAACTCTATGAACAACGCAGGAATAACGGGGTGCTGACAACACCTGAGGGCACCTGACCGTCAGTGTGCCGATTCCAGCGTGAATCAAGGAGTCTTGAG
>JBCCEG010000126.1:0-5157 GCA_039030455.1 Myxococcota bacterium
GAACATGGTGACGAGAAAGAGCGGAAAATTGGCGTGGGGTTTCGTGGCGCTGCCGCAATTGGCGCTGGCGATGCATCTGGCCACGCCGTCGGCTCACGCCATGCAATCGTCGGAGGCAATAACGCGGCTGTTCAATAAGGTTGTCTAGCCGCGTTACGGCCTCCGACGATTGCATGGCGTGAACCGACGGCGCGGCCAGGTACATCGCCAGCGCCAACGCCGCCCAAGGCGGCAGCGCGGCAAAACCCCACGCCAATTTTCCGCTCTTTCTCGTCACCATGTTCCTTGCTCCTAGTGTTGTGATCGCTTGGAAAAACCCAAGGCTCCCGGGGTCTTGGCTTGCCCAAGCGAAGTGGACGCGATCACCGTGTCAGCAACACCGCCAACTTGTCAACGGGTTTGGCGTGAAAAATTAGTCAACCACGCAAGTGGGAGGAGCTAGTGAGTAAGACAAAACCATTTTGTATTTCCAAGAGAAGCGTTATGGCCGCTTGGGAAAGAGTGAGAGCAAACAAAGGTGCCCCTGGGGTGGATGAAGAGTCCATTGCGGATTTTGAGTCAACCCTCAAAGGCAATCTCTACAAGGTGTGGCATCGGATGTCGTCGGGCACGTATTTTCCACCGCCCGTGAGGGTGGTGGAGATTCCCAAGTCCGATGGCCGGAAGCGTTTGTTGGGGATACCAACTGTTTTGGATCGCGTGGCACAGGCAGTCGTGAAAGATTTCCTGGAGCCCGTCGTGGAACCGAAGTTTCAGGAAGATTCCCATGGATATCGACCTGGAAAATCAGCACATGATGCGGTTGGGGTCGCTCGAAAGCGCTGTTGGCGGAAGGATTGGTGCATTGATCTGGATATCAAGGGTTTCTTTGATAGTTTGGATCATGGTCTGATGATGAAAGCGGTACGATTTCATACACAAGAAAAGTGGATTCATCTTTATGTGGAGCGTTGGCTGAAAGCCCCGCTTCAAAGAGAGAATGGAGAGCTGATCGCAAGAGAACGAGGCATTTCGCAAGGTGGAGTGGCAAGTCGGTTGTTAGCGAATCTCTTCATGCATCATGCATTTGATGAATGGATGAGAAGGCACTTTCCATCTGTAAGGTTTGAAAGATTCGCGGATGATGTTCTGGCGCATTGCGACTCGCGAGAGCAGGCTGTGAAAGTTTTGGAAGCAATTCGGACCAGGCTCAAAGAGTGTGGTCTTGAGTTGAATCTAGAGAAAACGAAGATAGTGTATTGCAAGGATGAGGACAGAAAGGGCTCTTATGAGCACGAAAAGTTTGAATTCCTTGGGTATACGTTTCGCCCCCGTCTATCGAAGAATAGATGGGGGAAGAACTTCGTGAATTTCACGCCGGCGATCAGTGAGCGGGCCGCGCAACGAATCAGACAAGAGATTCGGAGTTGGAAACTGCATCTACGAAGCGATAAGAACCTCACGGATCTAGCGAGGATGTTTAATGCCCATGTTCGGGGATGGGTGAATTACCATGGGCGATATTATAAGTCGGCCATATATCCCCATCTGTTAAACATTGAGCGTTTTCTGATTCGCTGGGTCATGAGAAAATACAAAAGATACCAAGGTCATAAACAGCGAGCAAGGAGGTGGTTGGGACGCGTGAGAAAGCGAGAACCCAGACTCTTTGTACACTGGAGGATGGGCCTTGGGTCACCGGTTGGATGATGGGAGCCCGGTGAGCCGAGAGGTTCACGCCGGGTTCTGTGAGCAGCCCAAGGGGAAGTTCCCTGGGCTGACTCGCCTCCTTCTGGGATTCATCGGACCGAAAGACGAGGCAGCCACGGTCAAGCAAAAGGTAGCGTCGTATTTACGAGACTCTCTTAAGCTTGAACTGAACGAGGAGAAAACCCTCGTCACACATGCACGGAACGAAAGAGCCCGTTTCTTGGGCTACGAAGTTCACTCGCTTCACGAGGACAGCAAACAGAGCCGTCACGGGACGCGATGCATCAACGGCTCAATCGGATTTCGGGTACCGGCCCGAGTCGTCCAAGACAAATGCGCCCAGTATAGTGTGAGAGGGAAAGCGACTCACCTAGCTGGTTTAACCGAAGACGACGCCTACAGGATCATTAACCGCTACCAAGACGAGTACCGAGGGACCGTGCTCTACTACCGTATGGCATACAACCTCGCCGCGAGTTTGAGTAGACTTCGATACGTCATGGCAACGTCGCTGGTGAAAACATTGGCGAGGAAGTTTCGGACGTCGCGCAGGGAAATCGTTCGGCGATACGGCACAAGGGTCAAGACACGAGAAGGGAGCTACCAAGCATTCCAAGTCGAGGTCAAACGCCCACCGCCGCAAAAACCGCTCATAGCCCGCTTCGGCGGAATCTCGCTGCAATGGAACAGTCAAGGACCGGCGCGAGACGACACGAAGCGACCAAAGCGCGACGGGGAACGGAGCGAACTGGTAAAACGGCTACTGGCCCAGGAGTGCGAGCTGTGCGGAGCCAAGGAAAAGATACAGATCCACCACCTCCGCGGGCCGGCCGACCTAAAGACACCGGATGGCGCCAAACCCCCTGCGTGGAAAGTCCGTATGGCGGCCAGACGTCGCAAGACATTGGCGGTCCGCAGGGGTTGCCACGTGCGCATTCATCAGGGAAAATACGATGGAGAAAACCTAAGACGCAAGAGTTGCCGGAGAGCCACTTGACATCGAAAGAGTCACGAGTGGTTCGGATGGGAGTCGTTGGAAAAGGACCAGGACCGTGAAAACGCAGCGGCTTACCATAGCGGACATGTTAACACAAGCTGGTCTGGAGAAGGGCCGGGAGAAAGGCAAGCTGGAGCGGTCCGTCGAGATCGCGCGCAACCTGCTCTCAACCGGCGTCGAACCCAAGATTGTGGCGCAAGCCACCGGTCTATCCCGCCAAAAACTGCTCGCGTTGCGCGGGGCGCGGCGCTAACAACTCCCTACCCCTGCCCGCGAGAGGGCGAAATCCACGTGATGCACGCGCCGCGATCCAAGGCGTTGTACGAAGAAGCGTGCCGGGTGACGCCTGGCGGCGTGAACAGTCCCGTGCGTTCGTTTCAAGCTGTCGGCGGCGACCCCTTTTTCATCGAAAGCGGCCAAGGCGCCGTCTGCGTTGACGTGGACGGCAACCGCATTGTGGACTATGTGCTGTCGTGGGGGCCGTTGGTGCTGGGACACGCTCATCCGCGGGTCGTCAAAAGCGTACGCGAGGCAGTCGCTCGTGGCCTGGGGTTTGGCGCCCCCACGCCGCCGGAGTGCGAGTTGGCCCGGTTGCTGGTGGACCAATTCCCCTCCATGGAGATGGCGCGGTTTGTCAATAGCGGCACCGAAGCGACCATGAGCGCCGTCCGCCTGGCGCGCGCGGCCACCGCCCGCCCGCTGGTGGTGAAGTTCGCCGGCTGCTATCACGGTCACGCGGACGGCTTGCTCACGCAAGCGGGCAGCGGCGCGGCTACCTTGGGCTTGCCCGGCTCGGCGGGAGTGCCGCCGGATACGGTTAAGGATACCCTGGTGTTGCCCTTTAACGACTTGCATGCGCTACAGCAAGCCTTTGCCCGTCACCCCGACACCATTGCCTGCGTGATCACCGAGCCGGTGGCCGCCAACATGGGCTTTGTGTTGCCTCACAGGGGATTTTTATCAGGCATCCAACGCCTGTGCCGCGATCACGGCGCGTTATTCGTGTTGGACGAGGTGATGACGGGATTTCGCGTGGCGATTCCAGGGGCACAGGCATTGTGGAGGCTAGACCCGGACTTGACCACGCTGGGCAAGGTGATCGGCGGCGGACTGCCTTGCGCGGCCTACGGCGGCAAGCGTGCCGTGATGGAGCATGTGGCCCCCTTGGGCCCCGTGTACCAGGCAGGGACATTGTCGGGTAACCCCATCGCCATGACGGCTGGCTTGGCTACGCTGAGCGAATGGCTGCAAGAGGGAGTGTTTGCCCAAACGGCCGCGCTGACCGCGGCGCTGGCCCTAGGCATCAGGCAACGAGCGCGACATCACGGCATCCCCGTGCAAGTGGATCACTTGGGCACCATGTTCGGCGTGTATTTCTTACGCTGTTTCTCGGAAAAACATTCCCCACCTTGTCATTCCCGCCCCTGCTCGGGGTCTCTTTCCCTGTCATCCCTGCGAAAGCAGGGATCCAGCGGGAATCCAGACCGGAATGTGGAAGAAAACGGTACCATCACCGACTTTGCCACGGCCAAACAATGGGTAGACGAGCAGCGCTACGCGCGGTTTTTTCATTGGATGCTGGAGCGCGGATTTTTCTTCCCCCCCAGCGCCTTTGAGGCGTGCTTTTTAAGCGCGCTGCATACGCACGAACAGGTGGAGCAAACTCTGACGGCCGTTGACGCGTTTTTGGCGCGAGAAGCGGCCGGGATGCACGGTGATTGACGGGATTGTGGCGATGGGCGGCTTGGGCAAAGCGCGCAACGCCGCCATTGTCATCGCCTTGCTATCGTCTCCATAATCCAACAATCCGGATCAATCATTTTGCACCCCTGTCTGGATCCAGACGTTTGTTTGTTGTAAAAGAGAGAAGGTTTTCGCGCGCCGATCGGGCGCAAGGGATCTTGATTCACTCGCGCAACCGGCATGGAACTCGTCACTAGCCAAAAAACACAACGGGCCTTGAACGTCGCGGCCGTTTTGTTGTATTCTTTTGGTCGGAGCAACATGCCTGTCATGCTGAGTGAATCACACACGAACGGCACTACAAAAAAGGAGTAACCATGTCACAACTTTTCACAATCGACTTCGCCATCGTCGCCGCCTATCTGCTGATCACTCTCATCGTCGGCATCCATTTTGGCCGAGGCATCACCACCATGCGCGAGTATGTGATTGGGGGTTATAGGAGGTATAGCGTAGTTATTTTGGTGGCGACTTTGCTCGCTACTCGCGTTGGAGGTGGAGCCACCTTTGGATCATCGGAAAAAATTTTCGTTTTAGGGCTTATTTGGTTTACTGTCCAATTGGGAGTGCCGATTCAAGAGATTTTGGTTGCTCGCTACATCGCACCACATGTGGGGCGGTTTCGCAATAAGCTCTCTGTAGGCGAGATGATGGGGGATTTCTACGGTAGGCCGGGACGGGTAACCATAGGCATTGTTGGCACAATCAAATGCGTGGGTTCAATCGGA
>JBCCEG010000127.1:0-5083 GCA_039030455.1 Myxococcota bacterium
ACAAAAACTGCTTGTCAAGATGAAGAAAGAGAAGATAGAATGACGGTAAAAAGTAAAAGTTTTCATAAGACGGTATAAAAAATTATGCAAAATCAAAACTCCTGTGCGAACGCATGTGCGGAATGTCGGATTAATTATGAGCTATGAGCTTCTTTCTTCATCGCGTTCGGAAACTCATAATTCATCATTCATAATTCATAATTTCTTCCCATCATTTATAATTCATAATTCGAACGAGGGAGTTGGTTGTGGATAGTGGTGAAATTCGGCAACGGTTTGCGCGGTTTTTCGCCGCAAAGGATCACGAAATCGTGCCAAGCGCCCCGTTGCTGCCGCAAGACGACCCCACGTTGCTGTTTGTCAACGCGGGCATGGTGCCCTTTAAAGATGTTTTTTTGGGCAGGGCCAAGCGCCCCTACACCCGGGCCGCGTCGGTGCAAAAGTGCGTGCGCGCGGGGGGAAAGCACAACGACCTCGAAAATGTGGGGCGTACCGCGCGGCACCATACCTTTTTTGAGATGTTGGGCAACTTTTCCTTTGGCGATTATGGCAAGGCCCAAGCGTGCGCGGCCGCGTGGGAGTTTCTCACGCGGGAGATGCAATTGGACCCGGCCCGTCTGCACGTCACGGTGTTCGGCGGCGAGGGGAAGCTAGAGCCGGACGAAGAGACGGAAAGCATTTGGCGTGACGAGGTAGGGGTGCCAAAGCAGCGCATCAAGCGGTGTGGCGCGGCCGACAACTTTTGGGCCATGGGTGCCAGGGGGCCCTGCGGCCCGTGTAGTGAGATTCACTACGACCGGCGCGGCGACACGCTACCCGCGTTTGGCGACGATCCGGCGGGGGACACGCTGGTGGAACTGTGGAACCTGGTCTTCATGCAGCACGAGCGTCAGGCCGACGGTTCCCTGACGCCGTTGCCGTCCCCGTGCGTGGATACGGGCATGGGGCTGGAACGTCTCTGTATGGTGTCGCAGGGTGTTGTGACGAACTACGAAACGGATCTGTTGTCTCCCCTGCTGCGGCGGGGGAGTGCGCTGGCCGGTGTTTCTTATAAAGCGTCGGACAGTGACACGGATGTGTCGCTGCGCGTGCTGGCCGACCATAGCCGCGCCATCGCGTTTTTGATTGCCGACGGGGTGCTACCCGCCCCCGACGGCCGAGGGTATGTGCTGCGGCGCATTTTGCGCCGCGCGGTGCGCCACGGCGACCGCTTGGAGTTGCGCGACCTGTTTCTACACGAGCTGTGCGCGCACGTGGTCGAGCAGGCCCCGGCGGCCTATCCGGAGCTTGCGCGGGCGGCGGCCTTGATTGAACGCGTTGTACGGCAAGAAGAGACAGCGTTTCGCCGTACCTTGCAACGGGGCCTTTCCTTGTTCGCCACGCAGGCGCGGGCGCTGGGTGACGCGGCAAAAGAACTCAAAGGCGACACTGTGTTTAGGTTGCACGAGACCTACGGTTTTCCGCCCGACCTGACGGCGGTGTTGGCGCGGGAAAGAGGCCTACGGATTGATTGGGCCGGGTTTGACAAGGCAAAGAAGCAGCACGAGGCGGCATCGGGGGGTGAGTTGGGGCTGCGGCAAGTGCCCGCGATTTACAAGGAGTTGGCGCTGGAGCACGGCGCGACGACTTTTCGCGAGCAACCGCAAGACAGCCCCGTGTCACGCGTCTTGGCGCTGTTGGATTCTGCGGACGGTCCGGTTCCCCTGTTGGAACCGGGACGGCAGGGGGTTGTAATCTTGGACCACACGCCGTTTTACGGGGAGTCGGGCGGGCAAGAGGGGGACAAAGGGGAGCTCCTATGGAATGGCGGTGGCGCGGCCGACGTGACCGACACCAAAAAGGCCGCCGGGGTGCACCTTCATCACGTCGCTATCCGAGCGTCAAGCCCGCGCGGCCTGACGGTAGGAGATCCGGTGCGCGGCAGCATCGATGACAAACGACGTTGGGGGTTGCGCTGCCATCACTCGGCCACCCACTTGCTGCACAGTGCGTTGCGTGCCGTGCTGGGGGGCCATGTGACGCAGAAAGGGTCGCTGGTGCAACAGGGCCGTCTCCGGTTTGACTTTTCTCACTTCGCCGCGTTGACCGCCCAACAGGTGCAGCGCGTGGAGCAGCTGGTCAACGCGTCGATTTGGCGCAACGATGCGGCGCGGGTAGAGACCATGACATTGGATCAGGCCAAGGCGCGAGGCGCCATGGCGCTGTTTGGCGAGAAGTATGGCGACACCGTCCGCGTGGTGCGGTTGGGACCTGAGTCGCTGGAGCTGTGCGGCGGCACGCACGTGGCGCGCACCGGCGACATCGGTGCGTTTGTCATCGCCGCCGAACAGCCGCTTTCGGCCGGTGTGCGTCGCATTGAGGCTCTAGTCGGCGAGTCGGCCATGCAAGCAGTTCAGCGGCAACGGCAAGAGATTCAGGCACTGGCGCGCTTGTTGGCGGTGCCGCCGCGGCAGGCCGCGGCGCGTCTGCGCGGTTTACTGAATCAACAGCGTGATTTGCAGCGCCGGCTGGCGGCGTTGCAAGCCAAACAGGCTACGCAAGATGCCCGGCACAGCGCGCGGCAAGCACACACGATACGGGGCATTCGCGTCATTTGCCAACGAATCGATGACAACCTGAACGCGGCCGGATTGCGCGCTCAGTGCGATGCCGCGCGTGCTCAGCTGAAGTCAGGGCTGGTGGTTTTGGCCACCGCGGCGGATGGCGGCAAGTGGAACATGGTGGTGGGGCTGACGCCCGACTTGGTGGGTCGGTATCACGCGGGCAAGCTGGCTAGCGCGTTGGCCGCTTTAGCAGGGGGCCGCGGCGGCGGTCGCGCCGACTTTGCCCAAGCCGGCGGCACCGACGTCGCTTTGCTGGAAAAAGCCTTGCAAGAGGTTGAGCAGGTGTTGGCCTGAAAGGCGGGCTAATACGTCTTTTTGCTTACCGTGCTCTTTACCACTTAAAATGTTCCGGTGCGTCAAAACCTTCAGGAGAAGCAAACCCGTGCAGCGGACTCTCCAGGGTGGCTCGACGACTACGCCTTTGATTTGCCACAAGAGCTGATTGCGCAACATCCGTTGCCGCGGCGGACTGCCTCGCGACTGCTGGTGTTGGCCCGTGGCGGTTTGGCGCCCCGGCATGTCCGGTTTGTTGACATTGTCGGGTTGTTGCGCCGGGGCGATGTGCTGGTGCTCAACGACACACGTGTGTTTCCCGCCCGCTTGATTGGCCGCAAGATTCCCGGGGGCGGTAGGGTAGAGCTGCTGCTGTGTCGCGCGGTGACACCGGATGCCTGGGTATGTTTGCTGCAAATGGGCTCGGGGCGAGCGCGTGTGGGGCAGTGTGTCCGGTTGCTCCGCGGGGATGGGCAAGAAACCGACATGATGGCGACGTTGCACGGTTCCGTTGCCGACGAGCCCGGGGCCTGGCATGTGCGGTTCGACGGTGACGCACTCCGTTTTGCCTGTGAGCACGGTCGGGTTCCCCTGCCCACGTATATGCGCCGAAAAGCGCGAGAAGAGGACAACGCACGCTATCAAACCGTGTTTGCCCGTCCGGAAAAACCAGGCTCGTGCGCCGCGCCCACGGCGGGCCTGCATTTTGACCATGCGCTGCTAAGGGCGGTGCGGCGACAGGGTGTGCGGGTAGCGACAGTGACTTTGCACGTGGGGCCGGGCACATTCGCGCCGGTGCGCGCGGAGAATATCGATGACCATGTCATGCATCCGGAACCCTGGTGGCTCTCGCAAGAGACGGCCGACCAACTCAACGCCTGTCGCGCACGCGGCGGTCACATTGTCGCCGTGGGAACCACTGTTGTGCGTGTGCTTGAGACAGCGGTTCGTCAGGGTCGTACAGCCATGTTGTCCGGCGACACTTCTTGCAAGGTTGTCAAGGGTCTTGATAATAAGTCGGTGCGTTGGGAGGGAGGCCATGGTTTGACACGGCTGTTCATCCGTCCCGGTTTTCGCTTTGCCGCCGTGGATGCCGTGCTCACCAATTTTCACCTCCCTAAAAGTACATTGCTCATGCTCGTTGCCGCCGCCGTCGGGCGTGAGCGACTTCTAGCCGCTTATCGCGAGGCAATAAGACAGCGCTACCGGTTCTTTTCTTATGGTGATGCATGTTTTATCGAAGTCATCGACTCCGCGCGTGATGGAGCACTTTTATCCAACTAATCCTGTGAATCCGATTACTAGGACCGCGTTTCACGGGGAGTGAGAAATGGTTGGGATAAAGCGCGTGATTTTTCCACTTTGTTATTCCCGCGAAAGATTGTCTCCAGGTCGGGGCCGGAACTTGGGGTCCCCGCAAAGTATTTGCGCGGAGCGCAAAACTTTGTGGGGCAAAAGCCAAGGCCGGTCCTGCGGACCCCAGGTCGAAGCACGGCTTCTCCCCTGTTCCAGGCACAGTCTCTGCACCGCAGAGACTTACCGCTGTCGCGGTGCCTTCCACAGCCCTGCTTGGGGTACGCAGTCCACACTTGTGGACTGCTCACGCAAGCGTGCCCCCGCGCAGCCCCTGCCCCCGAGCAGGGGCGGGAATCCAAACATGGGATAGCTCGGTGGGAGTAGACTGCATTGTCGCCAATCCCCCCTATGTTCGCCCCGAGGAATACGCCTGCCTGGAGCCCGGTGTCCGGTTGCACGAGCCTGTTTTGGCTTTGTTGGGCGAGGGGAAGGATGGACTGGGGCACCACCGCCGAATTGCGCGGCAAGCCGGATCGCTGCTGCGCCGAAGCGGCCTGGTGTTGCTGGAAATTTCTCCCATGCAGGCACGGGCCGCTCTGTCATTGACCGGCGTGGGGTTGTCGTTGCCGCGTTTGCTCAAGGATCTAGCCGGTCACGCACGCGTTGTGGCGTTGCGTCAGGGCTGACGCATTAAAAAAGCTCTAGCGGTTCGTTTCTAGGTGTTTATCTTATGAGTAGGGCCGTGATCGGTTTTGCCGCTTGGTTTGGTTCGGCAAGGGGGCAGTCATGCGATACGCACCCAACATCGAGTGGCTCGAAGACGACGACCCGCCGTTCCAGCTTTCCTTTATAAGCTGGGCTTCAAACGTGCCCGACCCCCGCATCGACCGACACAAACTCTATCCCTTGAC
>JBCCEG010000128.1:0-5014 GCA_039030455.1 Myxococcota bacterium
CTTCCGCCAGGCGTTTGGTATGGCGATAGCTCAATCCGAGCCGCTTGGCTGCTTGCACGCGTGTGACATGCCCGTCTAGGCACTGTTGCAGCACCGTGACCCGATCCAACTCCTTTTTGCTCAACGTGATAACGTCCCTCATGTGCCCTCCTGTTTCTGCCTCTTACAGAAACAACAAAGGGGACATTACAGCTTTGCGCTAACACCTCATGGAGTCGGGGTTGACCGATGACGTAATTTTGCTTAGGGTGAATGGCAGGGAATTGCTTGCCCCTTGCGTGGGCAACGGCAAACAGGGAAGTCAAGTGGTTGTAATTCGTCTGGCGCGGTGGGGCGCGAAAAAGCGACCGTTTTACCGCATGGTGGTGGCCGACAGTCGTATGTCGCGGGACGGCAGGTTTATTGAGCAGGTCGGAACGTACAACCCGCTGACCGCGCGGGGAGAAGTCTCTTTGCGTTTAGAGCGGATTGAACATTGGTTGCGACAAGGGGCTCGGCTAAGCGATACGGTGAACACCCTCGTGCGGCGGGAACGGCGCCTTGCTTCGGGAAAGTCGCGTTCAGCCTCTTGAGTCGCTGACAGCGGTTCGAGCGCGGTAAGAAAACGTATCTGAAGATGATGACAGGCGTCAATTGGCAGCCCGAGAAGCTGGTGCAACACCTTTTGTTCGCGTTGTTGGGAGATCGCTCCAGGGCACGCGTGTCGGTTTCCGAACAAGGCAAAGAGCGCTCCGTCCGCGTTTGTTTGGATCAGAAAGGCATGACTAGGCTGGGGGGCGGGAACGGCCGGACGGCGAAGGCCTTGCATACTTTGCTAGAAACCCTTGGGCAGCGGCATGGCGCGCCCACCTCTTTGAAAATCGAGCTGCTTACCGCGAAAGAGGAGAGTTCCACCACGAATCGGCGGGGATTGCAAGGAAGGTTGGGTAGTGGATTGTGAATTATAAATTATGAGATTTTCATAACGTTTTGGCACTCATAACTCATAATTAATAATTCATAATTAAAAAATGGAGCGCTTTACCCAAACCATCCGTCCGAGTCCCGGGTGGGTTCCCATTGCAACCGTTTTGCGGCCTTTTGGCATCAAGGGGGCTCTTCGCTGTAAGTTGTTCAACCTCGCCAGTCAAAGCCTGCGCGCCGGCGTTCGTGTTTCCTTGCGACTAGCGGACAAGCAGCGGGAGTTTTGTGTTCAGCGGGTCCAACACGGCTGCCGCATTCATCTCTCCGAGCTGGCGTCGCGCACCGAAGCGGAGGCATGGCGTGGCGCGGGGATATGGATCCGTCGAGAGGATTTACCCAAGCTTGCTCGCGACGAACTTTATCTCGTGGATGTGCTTGATCAGTTCGCCTATCTTCCAGACGGACGTCTGCTAGGTCGCGTGGTTGCGTTTGCCGACAACGGCGCGCAGCGCGTCGTTTGCATCAAGACAGAGGGTCAACGCACGGTGGAGATCCCATTTGTCAAACCCATTGTGCATGAAGTCAGGCCCGACGGCGGCATTGTGCTCAATCCTCCCGCGGGCTTGTTCGAGATTTGCGGGGGATTAAGTCGTTATACTAATCCACGAAAATAATACCAATCACAGAAAATAACGCTTCCTTTTTGTCATTCCCGCCCCTGCTCGGGGGCAGGGGCAGGCTCCAGCGGGAATCTAGACCTTGGCATTCGTTCGACTGATTGTTGGAATTAGTATTAAATCCCGGCGAGAATTGCCTAAAAAGATGTTTTTAATCTCGGGGGGCAATATGACCAATGAATAGTTTTTCCATGGATTTGAATTGTTTGGCAAATGTCTTGACATGGACGATTTTTTGCCTTACACTTGGCTAAGTAATTTGGCAAGGGGACGAGCAATGCAGACCAAAAACTGGATCGTCGCAAGTTTAATTGGAGTTTTTGCATCCGCGATGGCTGGCTGTGGCGGGTTTGGTGATCCTCCACCAGAAAAGAAAAGCACATTGCTCGATGCGGACTTAGACGATTTCTTTGACAAGGAGGATGACTCCGGCGGCGGGGACGGTTTTGGTGACTCGGGTTTGGGGGATCGGAGCCACAAGTCGGACTTTCCCGATCAAAGCAATTGGTTTCATGATGGTCTGGATAGTGACGAGGACAGTTTCAATTTTGACAACATGGGTCCGTCATTCAGTTGGGACAACACCGGTTTCGGCGGTGGGATGGGCGGCTTTGGTTTTGGGCCTACCAGTTCAGGGACCGGCACCTCTGATGATGATCTGCTTGACGACTTAGAAAACGCGACCACGGACCAGGACAAACGGCGGGCTTGTCAAGCTTTGCGGGGTCGTTTCAGCCCTTGGATCGGGGACCACGAACGAGTGAAGCGATTGATTGCCGCAACAAACTCCGAGGAACTCAACACGTGTCTGGTGGAGTTGTTGTCCGCGCGGAGCGGGGACGTTGTCGCGGTGATCCCAAAGCTGCGTTACAACGGATCCACTTATAAAAACACCTGCAAATCGCTCTTCAACGAGCGTGTGTTCGCCACCCAAAACCTTTGGACCGACCTGGCCAACCTTGGCGTTAGCCGAGGAGGGGTTGACGCCAATAACTGGCCGGGCGTGGTTTTTCTCTTCGGCGTTTTTGCCGGCTCCAGTCAAGAGGGACATGCAAGGAATTTGCTACGAGGGCTCTGCCGCGGAACGACATGCCCCACCGAAGAGAGAGATTGTATGCGCGACTGCGTCCAGACCGGCGGTGCGGTCGTTGCGAACAGTTTGCAGAGACGCTACGCGACGCAAGCGGCGTTCGTGCGGCGTATCGCCGCCGAATTAGCACGGGAATACGCGCCGCCCTCGGGGCGTGGGGGCAGGCGTCCCCCTGTCAACCCAGCGGCGGAGCGCGGCAACGCATTCAGGGCTATGCGGGATAATGCGCGGCGGATAGCAGGTTCGGATACCAAAAGGAATACTTTTGCCACCTGTATGACCTTTGTGGAGCACGCGCTGGAGAGCACGGACGAAAACGAGGCAAATCAGTGCTTTGGCGTTCTCAAAAAGCGGGCTTATTCGGGGGGTTTTATCGGGATTGAAGAGAAGTGGTCAAAACACGTGGTTGAGGGGTTTCTGGCGCGCGGGAATTCGGCGTATGCCCAAAAGGCGTTGGAGGTTCTGTTCAAGATGACCACGCGACGGGCGGAGGAGGTACGAGAGCGTTTGCTGCGAGATCATCCTCTTGAGATCCGGCGGCCGAGTGTCTGATTCTCTCGTTTCTTTGGTTTTCAACCAACTTTAGACACAAGCTCCCAACCCAAGGTTTGGTTGGAGGTCGCCATAAGGCGCAAGTCCAAAGTGCCACCCGACTCCTTGACAGCATCTCGCCCCGCGCGCGACCCTGGCAAAGACGGTGCACGCGGCTGCCGCGCTTGCGGCGTGGAAAACGGGAGATTGCGACGATGGCGCGCAACGGGAAAGAATCAATCTCTTACCACGGCATGCTGTTGCAAGCGTTCAAGCAGGTGATCATCCCCGAATTGGATGACAACGTGGTGAGTCTGAATTGTGTGCGCGACGTGCGGTGCGAGCCGGACATGGTTGCGCTGGACATTGTTTTGCCCACCTTTGCCCTGGCGAGTGAAAAGCGCGTTGCGGCTCAATTGCATAGGGCGGCTGTGGCGGTGCTGCCCAAACAAACGCATCTGCGGCTCAACATGCACGCGCAAGTGGAGCCCGCCGTGAGTCAAAGCCTGTGCCGCGAGGGAGTCGCGGATGTCAAAAACATCATCCTTGTCGCCTCGGGCAAGGGGGGCGTGGGCAAAAGCACCGTGGCCGCCGCTACGGCCGTTGCCCTGGCACGCTTGGGGTGTAGCGTGGGGCTGCTAGACGCCGACGTGCACGGTCCCTCGATTCCGACGCTGTTTGGCGTGGGCGCGGACCAGCGGGTGGCCGGCGTGCAAGAGGAAAAAACCGAGTCCAAGTGGATGCTGCCTATCGAACGTCACGGGGTGCGGCTCATGAGCATGGGATTTTTGGTGGAACCCAAGCAAGCCATGATTTGGCGAGGCCCTATCCTCGCTTCCGCATGCACCCAGATGTTTTACAACGTGGCGTGGGGCGACTTGGATTACCTGATCGTGGACTTGCCGCCGGGGACGGGCGACATCCAACTCACTATCGCGCAAAAGGTGACAGCCGCCGGTTGCCTGCTGGTAGCCACGCCCCAACAAGTGGCGCTGGCGGATGTGGTGCGCGCCAAGGCCATGCTGGATCGTCTGCGTGTTCCTATTTTGGGTCTGGTGGAAAATATGAGCGGTTTTGTGTGCGACGGTTGCGGCAAACGGCACGACATTTTCCCTTGCGGCGGCGCCGAGGCAGCCGCGCGGGAGCTTAACGTCCCTTTCATGGGCGCTATTCCGCTGGAACCGGGGTTGCTTTCGGCAAGCGACGCGGGCGAGCCGGTGGTCACGGGCGAATCCCTTAGCCCCGCCGGCAAGGCTTTTTTTCGCATCGCGCACGACCTGGCCGCCACGCTGGCGCGAGCGGCGCGGCGCCGCGAGCAACACCAACCTCCGGCGACAACACCTCCAGAGGAACAGCCGCGCCGCGTGAATCAGGACGGAAAAAAACGGCTGCCCGTGTTGTCGTAGGGATCTCTCCACCAATCGGGACTCGGGGAGATTCTTCGTGCTTCGCACTAAGAAACAAGGGGCAAGCGCTGAATCTCCGGCACAGGCTCACAAGCCTTAGTTTACCCACGGCGTCTTGCTCCCATTCATCCAAGCCTCCTCGGACGAGGATCGGATCGCTCCGATCACAAGGCCAAGATATAATACCAATACCAAAAAATAATGTTACAAAATCGCCAACCCCCCGTGCATTCGCCACTCCCTTTTTTTCTGGATCCCTGCCCCTGCTCGGGGGCAGGGGCTGTGCGGGGGCACGCTTGCGTGAGCAGTCCACGAGTGTGGACTGCGTACCCCAAGCAGGGAAGGGGCCTTGGCTCCGGCCCCGACCTGGAGACAACCTTTCGCAGGGATGACAAAGTGGGAAAACC
>JBCCEG010000129.1:0-4999 GCA_039030455.1 Myxococcota bacterium
GGCTACGACAAGAGAATCACTCCCACGGTGCGGCGTCTGATGCCGCTGCTGCGCAAGCTGTGGCAACGGTCGGAGACGCAAGAAGCGGTGCATCAGCTGGTGACGTACGCATGGTTGGCCGCCC
This sequence comes from Myxococcota bacterium, assembly GCA_039030455.1. Classification (GTDB taxonomy): domain Bacteria; phylum Myxococcota; class UBA727; order UBA727; family JABDBI01; genus JBCCEG01. The sequence goes on from JBCCEG010000129.1 coordinate 125, forward strand.
ACGAGGAGGAAAAAAGTCATATAATGGAGTTAGTAAGGGAAGGGTTGAACTTCGAGGAAAAGGGGAATGCCATGAGAGTAGCGGGTGTGTTGCTGCGTGAAAGTAGACAACAAGGTTTACAAGAAGGCCTGGAGAAGGGCCTGGAGAAAGGCCTGGAGAAAGGCCTGCGAAAGGGCAAGGTGGAACGATCCACGGAAATCGCGCGCAAGATGCTTGCTGCGGGCATTGACGCCAAGCTTGTGGCGCGCACCACCGGTCTGTCGCGCCACAAGCTGGCCGCGTTGCGCGAGAAATAGACATATTCTTGGTCTTTTGCTGATGGAAAGGGAGGTTGTGTGAAGGGATATCCCATGACTCCGGCCGGCTATAAGGCCCTAAAAGAAGAGTTTGAGAACCTCAAATCCGTGGAGCGTCCTGCCGTGATTCAGGCCATCGCGGAGGCGCGCGCGCACGGCGACCTCTCCGAGAACGCTGAATACGACGCGGCTAAGGAACGACAAGGGTTTGTTGAGTCGCGCATCCGCGAGCTGGAAGCTAAGCTTGCCCGCCGTCAGGTGATCGATCCCGGCACATTGAAGGGCGATCGTGTGATGTTTGGCGCCACGGTAACGATTCTTGATTGTGACACCGAGCAAGAGCAAACGTGGAGCATTGTGGGAGAGGACGAAGCAAATCTCAAGGAGCGTAAGTTGAGCATTACGTCTCCCTTGGCGCGGGCGTTAATCGGCAAGTCGACGGGCGACGATTTGCAAGTGCGCACGCCCAAAGGGGTGCGCGAGTGCGAAGTCCTAGACGTTCGCTACGTCGCGCAAGCGGATGAGAGACATGATGGCAAAGGAAAAGGAAGTGTCGCGCTACCTCGACCCGATGCGCAAAATCGTGTAAAGCAAGCGTGATATCTCCCTTGGCGTGAAACTTATGTCGTTCCCGCGCTCTCTTTGCCATCCGGCAGCACGGCGGCAGCGACATTCTCTGTCATCCTGAGCCTGTCATGAACAGTGGTGAAGGACAGGTGAAAAATCTCCCCGCGTGTCGCGGCATGGGGAGATCCTTCGCTGTGCTCAGGGTGACAAGGGAGGGCGCACCACTCCAACAAGAATCAGGCAGACGGAGTAGATTACAAACAGGTTCTCTTAGGCTTGGCAAGAATGGGGATGGCAAAAAGGAGTACGCAGCGAGCCGTCGATGAGCTTCGACGCGTATTGTTGCCGCCGCTGCGGTTTGCCCAGCGTGATAACTACGCTTGCGTGGATCGCCTCGGTGGTTTTCAACATCTTGTCCACGCGACGCTGCGGCGGCTTGCGCCTGACTTACCCGAGTCGTTAGTCGGTCGGTTACGTCAGCTGGGCCGCGACTTCGACACCCTGTCGCATCGAGCACGGCGGGCACGCGTGGAGCGTCTACTCACCGCGTTGCAATCGCCCGATACCTTTCACGGGAATTCGGACCGGTTGGATGGTATGCAAGAGGCGAATCGTTCGGACGAGGGAAAACATATCGCTCCGGCACCGGCAAGTAGAGACGCGATGAATCGCGTCTCTACGAATGCTAGCCCTGCCCCCCCTTGTCATCCGCGCTCAGGACAGACTCGGAATGACAAAGGGCGCGGTCACCACAATGCTCGGGATGACGGAGTAGGCGATCAAAAGGTTCTTAGCGCGGCTTCAGGCCACGCCGACACGGAAGGTTTCGGTGAACAAAAAGGGATGCGGTCACTTGGTTTGTTCGAGGGAATCTCCAAGAACGTCGTTGGGGACTTGCAGGCGGATGGGATTCGATCGGCGCGTGACGTGCTGCACGTGGTGCCCAAGGATTGCGTGGTGTGTCGCGCGGTGGATCGGATCGGTGATTTGCGGACGGGCGCGGTGTGCGCCGTGTTTGGATGGGTGGTGTCGGTGCAGCGGATTCAGGGGAAAGTGCCGCGCGTGGATGTGACGGTGAGCGTGATCTCTTCGGGGGATACAGTGATTGGGCTGCTGCGCCTGACCTTCTTTCGCATGCCGCAGTCGGCCAGTTGGTTCCAACCCCAGCGTCGCCTCACTCTGGTGGGGCCCGTGAGCCGTTATCGCGGTCAGTGGCAGATGGTGCATCCACGCATTTTGTCCGGCGACCGGCGGCGGCAAGCTGGCGGCGCGCGCGTGGTTTATCCCACGTGCGCGGGGTTATCATCGCAAGCATGGGAGCAAGTTGTCGCCGCCGCGCTCTCACACATGCGGCGGTACCCTCCCGCCGACCCTGTTCCCAAGGAAATTCAACAGACTTATCAGCTTGCTGCTTTAGCTGATGCATATAGAGCAGTGCATGAGCCGCCGCCTACCGACGACGCTCAACAATGGCAGCGTTGGTGCCGCAAAGAGACGCCGTTTCACCGGCGCCTGGCGTTCGAGGAATTATTGGGCCTGCAAATCGCTCTTTCCGTGACGCGTAACAATAATGCCTCGACGGAGATGGGCGGCAAGCAAGAAAAGGCGGCTTCCCGCGCGGTCGCGGCGGCGCCAAGGCTGCCGGAGTTGGCTGACGCAAGGGAGTTGTATCGGCAATTCTTTCCGCACGAGCCCACGCCCTGCCAACTGCGCGTTCTCGATGAAATCGCCGCCGACACGGCCAAATCCATGCCCATGACCCGCCTGTTGCACGGCGACGTGGGCGCGGGCAAAACGGCGGTGGCCGCGGGGGCGTGCCTGCACGTTGTTCGCGCGGGGTTGCAGTGCGCGTTGATGGCCCCCACCGAAGTGCTCGCCAAGCAACACGAGCGAACATTGACGGCATTGTTCGCCCCGTTGGGTATTCGCGTGGCGCTGGTCACCAATCAACTCAAGGGCAAACAACGCAAGGCTTGTTGCGCGGGTTTGGCATCGGGAGAGCCGCACGTGGCCGTGGGCACGCACGCGCTGTTGAGTGACGATATCCAGTTTAAGCGATTGGGCTTGTGCATTATTGACGAACAGCATCGGTTTGGCGTGGCTCAGCGCGGCCGGTTGCGTCACAAAGGGGAGCGGGCAGGGCTGACGCCGCACTTGCTGGTGATGACGGCCACGCCGATTCCGCGCAGCTTGGCGTTGGTGTTGTACGGCAACATGCGTATTTCCACCTTGCGGTCGTTGCCCGCGGGTCGGCAACCCATCGCCACGCGACTGCTGCGCGGCGAGCCCGAGGCCGTGGTGCGAGAGCTGACGGCACTGTTGCGTCGAACTCATCGTAAGGCTTACGTGGTTTACCCCTTGATTGACGAATCGGAAAAAGTGGATTTGGCCGATGCCAAGCGCGGCTGCAAGGCGCTGCAAGCCCGCTTGGGCGAAGACAATGTCTTGCTGCTGCACAGTCGGCTAACCCCCGCTCAGCGCCAACAAGTCATGGAGCGTTTTGCCCAGGGCGTCGCGCGGGTGCTCGTGGCTACCACCGTGGTGGAGGTGGGGGTGGATGTGCCCGAGGCCACGTGCATGGTCGTGGTGCACGCCGAGCGCTTCGGCTTGTCGCAGCTGCATCAGTTGCGCGGCCGTGTGGGCCGCGGCACAACCGCCAGCGAATGTCTGCTTGTAGCACCCAGGCATGTGAGCGACACGGCCTATGAACGGCTGAAGGTGTTGACGGAAACCGTCGATGGATTTCGTATCGCCGAAGCGGACTTAGCCGCGCGCGGCCCGGGCGACTTCGTGGGCAAGCGTCAGTCCGGCGCGCCGCTGCTGCGCTGCTGTGACTTGCTGCGCCATGCCGATCTCATCGAACCCGCCCGTCGCGTCGCCGCCGACATTTTGCAACGAGACCCACGCCTGGCGGAACCCGCGCACGCGCCTTACCGCCAAACGGCGGCGTGGCAGACGTTGTCGTAATTTTGCCGTGCCCCTTGCGCTATACTGCGACAAGAAAAAGCAAGAATCACAAGGAAATCCCCATGCGAGCCAAACCGCTGCCCGTCGGCATTCAGGAATTCCGCGACGTCATTCAAGAAGGATGCGTGTACGTGGACAAAACGCGGAACATCCACGAGCTCCTCTCCGCTCCCAAGTGCCCCTACTTCCTTTCCCGCCCGCGTCGCTTTGGCAAATCCTTGCTGATCTCCACGTTGGAGGCGCTGTTCCAAGGGCGCAAGGAGTTGTTCAAGGATTTGTGGATCGGCCAAGAGGGCCGGTGGGACTGGTCCAAAACCCATCCGGTGATCCGGCTGGATTTGTCCATCGTCGTCAACAGAAGTCCCCAGCACCTGGAGCAAGGGCTGTGTCGCGCCGTGCGCAAGGTGGCGGCCGCCCACGAGGTTGAGCTGGGCTCGGACACCGTGGCGGCCAATCTGTTGGGGGACCTGATCGAACAGCTTGCCGGGCAAAACCAGGTCGTCGTGCTCGTGGACGAATACGATAAGCCCCTCATCGATCATTTGGGCGGCAGAAACGCGGCGCGGCGCGAGCAACAGCTGGACATCGCCGAGGCCAACCGCGATGTGCTGCGGGACTTTTACACCGTGCTCAAGGGCATGGGCGGCTCTTTACGGCTGGTGTTCGTCACCGGCGTGAGCAAGTTTTCCAAGGTCTCTGTTTTTTCGGGGCTGAACCACTTGACCGACCTGACCCTTTCTACCCGCGCGGCGACGTTGCTTGGCTACACACAGCGGGAACTGGAGACAAACTTCGCGCCCCATCTGCGCCAACTGGCGAGCGAGCGTGGCCAAACCGTCCCGCGGGTGCTAGAGGAAATCAAGCGGTGGTACGACGGCTTTCGCTTCTGCAGCCGCGACATCCATGTCTACAATCCTTTTTCCACTCTGCTGTTGCTGCAAGAGCGCGAGTTCCGCGCCCACTGGTTCCAAACCGCCACCCCGTCGTTTCTCATCCACCTGATCAAGCGCGCCAAGAAAACCCAACCCATGGACCTGGTGGGAAC
>JBCCEG010000130.1:0-4977 GCA_039030455.1 Myxococcota bacterium
AAGCCAAGGCGTTCACCAGCCACGGCTGGCCTTGCGTCAGCTCGAACACGCGTTCACACACACCTGCGGCGAACTTCTGGCCCGTCTCGTCCATGTGCTGCGCGTACAACGCTTGAACGTCCTCTTGCGAAAAATCGCCCAGCCGCAACGAGTCGGAGTTGATGTTAAAGGGACTTGCTTCCGACAGGACTTTCCGACCTTCCTCGCCCAATTCCATCCGATAATCCCTTAAATGCCGCATGCCGCACAGCACGATGCTTTGAGGAAACTGCTTGGGTCGCTTAATATAGCCGCTGCGCAGCTGCCGCAACACGGCGATGAGCGTGTCGCCCACCAAGGCGTCAATTTCATCAATCAGCAAGACTAGTGGCTTGGGGTTTTGTCGACACCAATAGAACAAGACCGCTTCCAGCGCGCCCACCTCGCCGTGCGCGGCGAGTAGAGGACGCCAGTTGCGCCCCACCCAAGGGTCTTGCAGCTGATCATCGGCTTCCATCGCCATTTTGCTTAAAATCGCCTGGAGGGCTGCCGCCACGTCTTGCCGCGCGGCCTGGCCGATTTCCACGGAGAGGTACAGGCACCGCAACCGACCACCTCTATTCAAATGATCGCGCAGCGCTAGCAGGCAGGTGGTCTTGCCCGTCTGGCGCGGCGCGTGCACCAAAAAGTATTTTTTGCGATCGATATGCCCCAGCACCTCGGCTAGATCCCAGCGCGTCAGGGGATCGAGAGCATAATGATCAGCGGGATCGATGGGTCCGGCGGTGTTGAAAAAACGTTCCATAACGAAGTGATTCTAACAGCGGATCGGCGGACGCGGGGAAAAAGGTCTCGCCAAAAAATGTTCCATGTGCCCTTGACAGGCACCACGTCGCGCTTACAGTGCAAAGTGTCTCGCGTGATGGAATGCAACGCGGGGTGGCCGGTTCGCTTCCGCGAGGAAGATGACGGCGACAAGTGAGAAGGTGTCTAAATTTTGCAAGGAGGAAGATATGTCGGCAAAAACACTGAAACCGTTGCACGATCGGGTTTTGATCAAGCGCATCGAGAGCGAAGAGAAAATAGGAAGTCTGTTCATTCCCGATAGCGCTAAGGAAAAGCCCTTGGAAGGGGAAGTCGTGGCCGCGGGCCCGGGTCGCGCGCTGGATAACGGTCAGATCCGTCCCATGGGGGTGAAGCCGGGTGATCGCGTTCTTTTTGCCAAATACGCCGAAACGGAAGTGAAGGTGGGGCAAGAGGAGCACTTGCTGCTCCGCGAGGATGATATCCTGGCGGTGTGGCAGTAAGGGTTGTGTTGGGTAACTAAACTAGAAACAAGAAGGAGAACAAGAAAATGGCAGCGAAAAGTATTTTGTTTGACACGAACGCGCGAGGGAAACTGTTGCGGGGCGTTAATGCTCTGGCCAACACCGTTAAGGTCACGTTGGGGCCTCGCGGTCGCAACGTGGTGATGGAAAAGAGCTGGGGATCGCCCACCATCAGCAAAGACGGTGTCACGGTCGCCAAGGAAGTGGAGCTGGAAGACAAGTTCGAGAACATGGGTGCTCAGATGGTTAAGGAAGTAGCTTCTAAAACCTCGGACAACGCCGGTGACGGAACCACCACGGCAACCGTGCTCACGCAGGCAATTTGCAACGCGGGCATGAAGTACGTGGCGGCGGGTCACAACCCCATGGAGCTCAAGCGCGGTTTAGAGAAGGCGCAAGAGGTCATGGTGAAAGAGCTGGAGTCTATCGCTAAACCGGTCAAGGACCACAAGGAAATCGCTCAGGTGGGAACCATTTCCGCCAACGGCGACAGCACCATCGGCGAGCTTATCGCCCAGGCGATGGAAAAGGTCGGCAAGGAAGGCGTGATCACGGTTGAAGAAGCGAAAAGCCTGGAGACCACGCTCGAAGTGGTTGAAGGCATGCAATTCGATCGGGGATATACATCGCCCTACTTTGTCACCAACTCCGAGCGCATGGAGACCGTGTTGGAGAACCCGTGCATTCTCGTGTACGAAAAGAAAATCTCCAGCTTAAAAGACATGTTGCCGGTGTTGGAGCAAGTGGCCAAGGGTGGCAAGCCGCTCATGCTGATCGCGGAAGAAGTGGATGGCGAAGCGCTAGCCACATTGGTGGTCAATAAGCTGCGCGGTACGCTCAACGTGTGCGCGGTGAAGGCACCTGGCTTTGGCGATCGTCGCAAGGCCATGTTGCAAGACATTGCTACGTTGACGGGTGCCACCTTTATCTCCGAGGACACCGGACACAAATTAGAGAATGTAACACTCAGCGACTTGGGAACGGCCAAGACAGTCACGGTGGATAAGGACAACACTACCATCGTGGACGGCGGCGGCAGGCAAGACGCTATCCAAGCGCGTATCAAGCAGATTCGGGCGCAGATCGAGGAGACCACTTCGGACTACGACAAGGAAAAACTGCAAGAGCGTTTGGCAAAGTTGGCCGGCGGCGTAGCCGTCATCAAAGTAGGCGCGGCCACCGAGGTGGAAATGAAAGAGAAAAAGGCCCGTGTGGAAGATGCCTTACACGCCACGCGCGCCGCAGTGGAAGAGGGGATTGTGCCTGGCGGCGGAACGGCATTGTTGCGGTCGCTGTCGAGCCTGGGCTCTCTGACAACGACACAAGAAGAAAAGTTCGGCGTGGACATTCTCCGCCGAGCAGTGGAGGAACCGCTGCGCATCATTGCCGCTAACGCGGGCCATGAAGGTTCAGTGGTTGTCAACCGAGTGAAAGAGGGGAAAGAAGGGCAAGCTTCCTTCGGCTTTAACGCGGCCACGGAGGAGTACGGCGACCTGCTGCAAGCCGGTGTGCTGGACCCCGCCAAGGTGACCCGCACGGCGTTGCAAAACGCTGTCTCGGTCTCTTCGCTTTTGCTCACCACCGAGGCGATGATTGCCGAAAAGCCGCAAGAGAAGAAAGACGGCAAGGGCATGGACGCCGGCGCCGCCGACATGGGCGGCGGCATGGGTGGTATGGGAGGCATGGGCGGTATGGGCTTTTAGACAAAGCCCTTTGCCGAAAAGGCTTTTCTAGCAAAGCGCGACCGCCCAGAGATGTGGTGGTCGCGCTTTTTTTCATTCATCACAAAAAGCTCGGCCCTGGTATTAACTGACGTAAGTGGAGAAAAAAGCCGGCGGCTGTATGCAATGGACACCGATGATTTCTGAAGCTGCCCTGGCTGTTGAACCCGACACGAATAGCTTGATCAACTCTCTTTGTTGCCACGGGGTTAAACGACTGCGACGCTCGTACATTTCGCCATCCTAGCAACCCTTGGCTAGGACAGCCCCTTTTATTTTTCCTTGTTTTCCCTCGCGATTGGCGCAAGGGTTCGAGAGATTAGCGTTGGTCGCAGTCGGCATAAGTGTGGAGGATCTTTAGGATATCGCGCCATTCCGGCTCGTCGAGGGCTTGCGTGATCGCCGCGCGTTGGTCGCGCCTGCGCTCCTCGGCGGCCTTGAGAGCCGCGACCACCTTGCGCCACGTTTTCTCCGGGCCGCGCGCGGCGTGTGTCCACGCGTTATCGCCGGCGGCGTCCTGGCGATCGGGATTGGCGCCCAGCGCCAACAGCTCCCGGGTCGGCTTCACGTGCCCAGCCGTGCAGGCAAGGTGCAACGGCGTTTTGCCTTGCTTGTCGGGGAGATCGATCAACGAAGAGTCGCATTCAGCCAGTAAACGGATAACTTGCGCTTGATTATGCTCGGCCGCTTGGTGCAGCGCGGTTTTACCGCAGCTGTCGTGCTGCCGAACAATAGTTGGATCGTACTGAACCAGCAATTGAGCGATTACGAGGTGACCGGATTGGCTAGCGTAGTCTAGCGGTGTTTTCCCGAGAACGTCACGCTGATTCGCGGGAGTACGTTGACACAGAAGATACTTAACGTCCACAATGCTATTCGCCGCAGCCGCATCGTGAAGAGTGGGGTTTCGCACGTATGTTGTCGTCCCTCCCACGGCGAGCATCCCCCATGCCGCATTGGCCGTGGTGCTTGTGGCGATTAGGAGGGCGGCGATCGCCGTCCGCGGGGTTCTTGAATGTGTCATGTTCTTTTTCCGTCGCCGTGTTGGTTGCGTTTTGTGAGAAAAAGATCCGGATTGTGGCGAACCATTTTTTGCCTTTCTCGTACCGTTGAAGATGGGGGGTCTCGGCCTACTTGGCGCGCAGCGCGGCCAATTTTCGGCGCGGCAGACCCATGGCTTTCGACACGACACCCACGTCAACACCGGCCGAAAGCATCTTGCGCGCCGCTTCCAGCAAGCCCTCTTGCCTGCCTTGGCGCAGTCTTTCTCTCAACCCTTCTTGCTTTCCCTCGCGCTTCAGCGCCAACCCCAGCGTCATAACCTCTCCTCCGACCGTCTCTCCCAAACCTCTCCTTGATCGATTTTAGTATATCACGTAAATTCGCTTCGGGCCCAAGACAAGTGACATAGCGCAGGGTCACCGCATGAAGGGATATTTTTTGGCTGGAGTGTATTTTTCTCGCACCTTCAATCGGTTATTTATGACCTAGATTTCGCCAAAGTTCTCTTTTTTTCTCCTAACAGACCTTTGTTCTCGTTACAGCAAGCCACTGGGGGAATTTTCTTGACGTAGCTCTCCCCTTCCGCGCGGTTTTTCCTCCTGTTAAGTTCCTCCTTATTGTCTTGTTTAAAAGTTTTTTTGTTTACGTTAACGGGCTCTGGCGAAACATTCTCCACAGGTCACGCTCCGGTCTCCTGGCCGCGCTGCGTCGTAACAATTTCAAACTCACTCCCCGCATCCTCTCCCCCGAGGCTTTCTTGGCTTGGTAAAACGCCCGCACCAGGTTCAACGCCATCTTGCGTAACGTGGCCACGTTCTTGACCACGTTTGCCTGACGACTGCGACAGCCATCCTCGCCAAACGTCATGTCCAACGTCCAGTGCATGCTCTCAATGCCCCAGCAGCGCCCGCAGCGTGCGGTAGCACCCGTGTACATCCCCAGCGGCG
>JBCCEG010000131.1:0-4956 GCA_039030455.1 Myxococcota bacterium
CAAGAATGTCGTGCAGGTTTAAGTTCTTTTGCAAGCGGTGCAGGGTAGCCAAGCGTTGCTCCACGTGAAACAGGGGGTTAAGGAACAGGTGCCGTAGCGCGCTGTTAGGCTCGCTAAAAGTTTGCGCCACGACGTGCAACTGGCGCGCAATCTCCGAGAGTTGGTCAGGACTGTCGCCGCACTCTTGCAGCAACGCGCTCGCGTAGCGGTGTGCCAAGCTTCTGTCAGTCATGGCTGTCCTCCCAAAAAGTCAGGGGAGTCGTTGTCGAGCGGTTTTTCAGTGGATTCCTGCTGGAGCCCGCCCCTGGCTCCGAACAGGGGCAGGAATGACAGAAAAAGTGTACGCTTTTTTGCTCGACTTTTGTTTTCATCCACATTTGAAGCGGATTTCCCCACCCTGTCATTCCTGCGAAAGGGGCCTTCCAAAAAGGTATCTGTGACAGTTTTTGTAGGTTTTGGTCTAGGCCCCCGCTTTTTACCCCAAAAAGTTTTGTGCTTTGCACAAATACTTTTCGGGGACCCCGAATTTCGCGGGGGCGACGAGTGGAGGGTTACGTTTTTCGTTGGACTTTCGCTTTTATCCAGGTTTGAAGCGGATCTCCCCGATTTGTCATCCCCGCGACCAGGGCCCCTGGAAAGTATCGAGCCCGGCGAGAACTTTCCAGGGAAGGGAAAGCGGGGATCCAGACCATGAAATTCGATCGACTGATCCGGGGAAACATTGAGCAACGGACTTTTTGGAAGGCCCCGAAAGCGGGGATCCAGACTATGAAATCCGATCGACCGATTCCGGGGAAACATTGAGCAACGGACTTTTTGGAAGTCCCCGAAAGGGGATTTCCAAAAAGGTCGGCGAGGTCGCTCTTCGTTGGCGTTGCCCCCTTTTGTCATCCTGAGCGGAGCGGCAGTGACGCGAAGGATCCCCCCACCAATCGGGGCTTTGGGGGGATCCTTCCTCGCTTTGCTCGTCAGGATGACAGGAAGAAATTCGCGCCATCCGTCGGCCTCGATGCCTTTTTGGAAATCCCCGAAAAAGGGGTCCCCGCAAAGTACCACAGGCGACAGCCGAGGACACTTTGTGGGGTAAAAAGCAGGAATCCGTTTTGGAATATTCCGCCGGCTTTTCATCACGAAGGAGGACTGCCGAGGTTTTTGGAAGGTTTCGAAGAAGGGAGGGACAATGAAGGATCGGGATTTTGCAAATCCTCGTGCAGCATGGACTGCAACCGATGATCCATCTGGGCAAGTTCGCCGGAAGGTTTTGCTTGAACTTCCTCCAGCGCTTGGGTAAGGGCTTGCTCAACCCACTCCCGCTGCACGCGCGCGCAAGCGAGGCGTTGTTGTCCTTCGACCTCTTGCCGGACACGCTGTTTTATCCGTTGTGCTTGTTGTTCCACTTGCTGTCGCGCTTGCCGGAGTTGACGCTCGCCTGCTGCTTTTGCCGCGGATCGAATCTGTTCCACTTCTTGATCTAGCCCGGCCAGTCGCTGCTGGGATTGTTGCACCATGTGGTGAGCCTGTTGGTAAGCTTGGCGGTTCGTCGCGATTGCTTGTTCCACACGTTCGGCACGTTCATGGATGTGTTGTGCCAGCCGGTGTTTTGAGAGCTTGAACACTCCCGCGACAAACAGGCCGAACGTGATAAAGGACCAACCCAGCGCTGGGTCGTGTGCATATTGCGACCCCAGGCCCCACCAATTCACTGTCACGGCATGATCCGCGGAGCTGTTCGCCATGGCGGGCCATGCCAAAAGCACGGTGGCCAGAACCGCTCCGACGGATCGGCCAACCGCCGCGCTACTATGGCGAAAACAGGAATCCATTTCGATGTATTTGCCGTTCGTAGAGACGCGATTAATCGCGTCTCTACTTCTTGGAAATTCCCAAAAACTCCACATCCATTCTCGAATGTTCTGACAATCTCTCGGTGGGAAAACAGCACGGCGCATGGAATTCACTTTTCTCCGGGCAATGCTTGGCGGTGTTGACGAGAAGTCGAGGGCGTTACAAGTCGGTCAAATAATTCGCGCGCAAGCCCGTTCTGCTGCTGTCGCAGCTGTTTCTTTAAACGGGTTGTTTCTCCCGCGAGGTCTTGCCGGGCTTGTTGCATGTGTTGTCGCGCTTGCTGTTTTGCTTGCGTCAACACCTGTTCACGATGTTGTTGCGCTTGCGCCTTGAACTCCAACTGGATCCGCTCGCTTTCACGCCGCGCCGAGGCGAGAATCTGCTCGATTTCGCCGCTATTTTCGCCAGCTTGGGCGTTGAGCTGGGAAGCCGCGGCGGCAACGCCGTTCGTGCGCCGCTCGCGTTCGCTGAAGAGTTCAAGCAAAGGGTTCAGCAGAAAATGTGACAGCCACGCCAGCAGCAACACAAGAACAGCAAGCTGCATTAACAGTGTTGCGTTAACCTCCACGCAATTTCTCTCCCACCATTGAAACTGAGGTTCATTCTACCAGATCCGCTACCGGTGGGGGAAGGGGTGAACGTGTAGAGACGCGACGGGAAATCGGAAGATCTAGAACAAGTCAGCGTGTGTTCCAGTGTCGATCAGCATGACGCAATTCCCTTCGGAGTCGAATTGATAGATGAGAATCCAGTCTGGCTCGATGTGGCATTCACGGCAGTCCGCGTAGTTGCCCGCCAATTTATGGTCTCGATACCGAACCGGCAGGGGCTTTCCTTGGGCCAGAAGGCGCAGCAAAACTTCAAGTTTGTCTAGAGTTTTTCCTCGACGCCGCATCCGTTTGACACTTCGCTTGAATTCAGCCGTGCGCTTGAAGTGCATACGCTAGGGTTGATACAAGTCGGCGAGAAGCTGATCAATGCCTTGGAACGCGCGCACGCCTTGACCCGACCGAGCGCGAGCAATAGTCTGCTTGAGCTGATCATTGGGAAAACGGCCAAGAGGCGCTTTCACCTGGTGGTCGATAGCGTGTTGGACGAGCGCGCTCAGAACAGCGCTTTGTGACAAACCTATCTGTTTGCAGAGGTGAGTAAATTTTTGCTTTGTGTGTCTATCAACTCGTGTGTAGATTCCGGCCGCCTTATCCATTTTCATCCCTCTATTCTTTAAGTATACCCTACGCGTCGGTATACAAGCAAGCGGCCTGAATTTGCTTGGACAACCTACGGAAGGCCGGCATGAGGCATGGAACAACAGCGATATCACGCTCCCTTTTCTTCACCGTGCGCTTGCAGCCGCAACCCTCGGGGAACGATGACGGCGTCGAGTTGTTCAAATAGCCATTGAGCCAGCAGGGCCATCAATGCCGCGGGCACGGCGCCTTGGAGGATCTGGCTTGTGTCATTGAGACGGATACCGGTTAAAATCGCTTGACCGTATCCTCCGGCGCCGATGAGAGCACCCAAGGTGGCTGTTCCGATGTTGATAACGGTGGCGGTTTTGATCCCCGTTAAAACGTCGCGAGAGATGAGCGGCAGTTCGATGAGACGCAAACGCGCCCACCTTCCTAGACCGATGACCTGTGCTGACTCGCGTAGGGCAAGCGGGATGCTGCTTAGGCCCGCCGCGGTGCTGCGTACAATGGGGAGCAAGCTGTAGAGGTACAGGGCCGCGACCGCCGGCAATTTCCCGATCCCCAAGACCGGGATCATGAAGACCAACAGAGCTAGCGAAGGGATCGTTTGCAAAATACCCGCGATTCCCAGTACCGTGCGCCCCGCGCGTCGGCTCTTGCCTGCCCACAAACCCAAGGGCACGGCCGTGGCAACGGCCAACAACATCGAAAGCAACACGAGCTCCAGGTGTTCCTTGGTTCGCTGTAGCATCACCCGTGCCGGGTGAAAACGAGCGGACGTGCCGCCCGTGACCAGACCTAGCTGTGTCAAGAAGGCTTGCGCGGCCTCTTGTTCACTTTCGCCGTGCATGGTGACGGTTCGGTTGAGAGCGATCATTCGCGTTGCGGTGATTTGGTTTTCTAACCGGCGTAGAACCGCAAGCGCCGTGGGAGAGCGCTTTGCCAAATCGTTTCGATACACCAAGAAAGCATCGTAGCGGGGAAACACATGTTTCTCATCCCGCAGAACCGTGACCCAATCGTCGGCCAACTCTGGTTCGGTTGTGTAGATGTCGATGAGATCGACGGCACCGCGACGCAGCGTGCGGTAGGCCAGTTCGTGTTCTAGTGCTTGGTGGGGAGCGTGAGGCAGGTGGTATCGGCTTTTAATCGCCGGCCAGCAATCTTGTCGGTGCCGGAACTCGGGGCTAAAACCTGGTTGAAGATGAGGAAACCGGCGCAGATCGGAAATCGACCGGATGCCAAGTTCCCGAGCTTGTTGAGAACGCATGGCCAGGCCGTAGGAGTTTGAAAACCCCAGGCTCTCGGTGCGACCGATGCCGCGCTGCCGCAGCAAGACGTCTAGTTCTCCATCGGTACCGGTAATTCCCAGCATCTCCCGCAGTGTCCCTAGGTATTCGGGGTAGACGTCGATCTCGTTTGCCAGCAGCGCGTCCCACAGCACGCGCGAGCCGCCCAAGCCTTCCTTATGCCAAACGGGCAACCCAGTCTGGGCCAGCAGCTGTGTGACGCATTCGGACAAAACAACGCCTTCGGTGAATATCTTGGAGCCAACGCGGATCGTGGGCGCTCCGGTGGAGATGCCGCCGCAAGCGATCCCGGCCGCTAGCCCCGCTAAGAGCGCCCGCGCGGCGAGAGCTGCCGCGGCGCCGACCCCGCGCATCAAGCGACGTCCATCTTTTCCAACGCATCTAGGGCAGAGCGTTGCGCGTTGATGAAGTGTGTGACAAAGGGATGCGCGGGGCATTGTTGCAACGCCTCAAGCGAACCTTGTTGTACGATTTGGCCGCGTCGCATGAGCACGATGATGTCCCCTAAAAAACTTGCCTCGGCCAGGTCGTGTGTCACCAGCACAACAGTTTTGTCTAGATTTCTGACAAGCTCGCGCAGCTGGGTTTGCAACTTAGAGCGCGTGAGC
>JBCCEG010000132.1:0-4948 GCA_039030455.1 Myxococcota bacterium
GCAAACGGCCGTTTCGTCGTTGGACGTGACCTCGAGAATTTCGGTGCACAGGTTAGAAAGATGAATGGTTTGGTCTTCGGGGCCCGTTTGGTTGGCCTTGAGGTTGCTGGCGTCCTTGAAGGTCATCCACCCGTTGCCTGTCTGCGCCAGCGTCCGCATCATGCGCCCGTAGAGGTCGCGAGCGCGCACGGAGCGCACCGCCAACCCCTGCCGTTCGGCTTGCTCGTAGGCTTGCTCAAATTTCTCGCCGTATAGATCAACAAGCTGGGGCACAACGGCAGGGTCAAATAGAGACCACTTTGCATCTTCTTCCACGCGACGCATGAAGAGATCGGGAACCCAGTTGGCCAGATTGAGGTTGTGGGTACGCCGCGCTTCATCCCCCGTGTTGTCGCGCAGCTCTAGAAAGGCTTCGATGTCCGCGTGCCAGGGCTCTAGGTACACACAGCACGCTCCCTTGCGACGGCCGCCCTGGTTGACGGCCGCCACGGAGCTGTCAAGGGTTTTCAGCCACGGCACGATGCCGTTGGACATGCCGTTAGTGCCCTTGATCAGTGCCCCCGACGAACGTACGCGATGGTACGCGATGCCGATGCCGCCGGCGTACTTGGACAGCAGCGCGGCCTCTTTGTAGCGATTGTAGATGGAGTCTAGGCTGTCTTGCGGCGAATCGAGCAGAAAGCACGACGACATCTGCGGCACGGTGGTGCCCGCGTTGAATAGGGTGGGCGAGCTGGGGAGATAGTCTAGCGACGCGAACAGACGATAGAGGTCTTGTGCCTCTTGCACGGTTTTGGCAATGCCGCAGGCCACGCGCAAAAAGAGATATTGGATTGTCTCCAGCGGTTTGCGGCCGGTGGGGTGTCGCAAGACATAGCGGTCGCACAACGTGCGCAAGCCAAAGAACGTCACGCGGTCGCTCAGGCTGTCATCGATTGTCGCGTCGAGTCGGTCTGCGTGACGGCTGACGAAGGCATGTGTTTCTTGGGCAATCAGTCCCAGCTTGTAACCCGCGGCAACGGATTGGGAAAACGCGTTGATGCTCTGCTGCCGCACGTCGCGCGCCATTTTATCGGACAGCAGGCGAGACGCGAGAAACGTATAGTCGGGTTCTTGCGCGATGAGTGACGCGGCCGTGCGAATGAGGAGCTCGTCGAGTTCGGCGGTGGAGATGCCTGGGTGGCTGCCGCGCAGTGCCTTGCTGACGACAGCTTCCGTGTCTACGTCGAGACCTTCACTTTTATGAAGAAGCCTGCTGCGCAAGACATCCATTTCCACGGAGGACTCGGGACTCGCCGTCCCGTGCAACGCTAGGATATCATCTTTTGTTAGTGATTCACCTTCTTGTTCGTGCTGAATTTTTGCTGAATTAAGCATTTTCCCTCCCGTCTTTTCAGCGTTGCACCGTTTGTTCCGCCCATCGCGGGTGACGTTGCCATCCCCCACTTCGCTTTAGCATACGGCACCCACTGCAAAAGGGAAGGCCTTTTGTCGTTCTATCCACACGATCTAGGTTTTGCGGGGGTGAAATTGTAATTTATATGGATGTATGACTCTATTGTTTCACGTCTTAAATATCTTAAATATGCTTCTCTCGTGGGTTCTCGTGATTTCGTTTTCCGTTTGCTACCATGATTCATAGGATTGATACGGATTGTCGGATGAATAGTTGGGACGAAGCGCGCGATGTTTCCACTTTGTCATACCTGCCCCTGTTCGGCAGCCAGGGGCAGGCTCCAGCAGGGATCCAGCTCCGAATCCACTGGCCGACATCCGACCATCCGTACAAATCCCGTGATTCGCGGTACTAGAATCGATGTGAAATCATGGCGGTGTTTCAGCAAGGGGAATAGGGATGGACAAAGGAACAAACACACTCGAAGGGCAAGAACATCAAGGCAAGGGCAACATGCCCTTCGACGAGGATCCATCGCTGGGAGACGCGACGGAAAGGGAGACGCCACAAGAACCCGCTAGCTCCGGCTCGGGGTGGGAACGTGTCGAGACGGTCGTCGACGTGGTCGCGGGAGAAGGCGACGAGCGAAGCGACCCTTCTTGTCATCCTGAGCCTCCTTTCCGTCATCCTGAGCGCAGCGAAGGATCTCCCCATGTTCCGACGGGTGTGGATTCCCGCTTTCGCGGGAATGACAATGGGGGCGGGAGTGACAAAGAGAGCGACCAATCTCAAACTGTTCAGCGGGAGCCCACTCAAGATCAAGCAGCGCGTGAGCTGGCCCAACTCAAGGATCACCATTTGCGTCTCGCGGCCGAATTCGACAACTACAAGCGTCGTAGCGAGCAAGAGTGGCAACAGAAGCTCAAGTACGCCGCCAACGGGCTTGTGCGTGATCTCCTAAGCGTGTTGGATAATCTAGAGCAAGCAACCTCGGCCGCGCAAGCAGCATTACAACAAGCAGATCACGCGCCACTGCGAACCCTGCTCGAGGGGATGCGCATGGTGCGCAAGCAACTGGATTCCGCGTTGCGGCAACAGGGGGTGCGGTCGTTGGATCCCGTGGGCAAACCCTTTGACCCCAACCGGCATGAAGCCGTGGGACAGCAACCCGATGACAGTGTTGCCCCGGGCACGGTGCTCCAACAAGCGCAGGCAGGTTACTTGTTGCACGATCGTTTGGTGCGCCCCGCTCGTGTCGTGGTGGCCGCGCCGGCTGGCGGAACTGTGGATTGCGGCGGCTCGACGCCGCTTTCCCCTGCCGAATGACGAAGGGTGTGCGTCCGCCGAATCCAATTTGGAGCGTCTGGATTGAGAGTGGGAGAAGGCAGGGTTTTGGGCGTGGACGTGGGGACACGCACCACGGGATTGGCGGTGAGCGATGAGTTGCGGTTGTGCGTTCGCCCCCTGCCACCACTAACGCCCAGGGGTCGTGACGACGATGTGAAGCACGTGTTGGGATTGTGCCGTGATCTCAAGGTGCGTGTGGTGGTGGTGGGCCTGCCGTTGCTGCCCGTGTCGGAGCAAGAGGGCTGGATGGCAAAACGCGCGCGCGGTTTTGGGCAAGCGTTGCAACAGGCGGCCCAAGCAGAGGGGTTGCCCCTTGACGTGGAGCTGGTGGATGAGCGTGGGACGTCGCGGTTGGCGCGCTCGCGCCTGGCGCGGCGGAATCTTTCTCGCGCGCGTCGGCGCGGTCGAGTGGATACGGAGGTCGCCTGTTTGCTGGTGGAAGAGTTTATCGCCCGCGGCACGGAAGATGATGTGACATGCGACGTTTAGCTCGGTGGACAGCCCGCGGCATAGCTGCCCTGGTTCTTGCGCTGACGGTTGTCGCGGTCGGGGTGGAACGTTTTGCCCGTTCGGAGGGACCGACGGTCGGGTTGGTGATCGTCGACATCCCCGTGGGGGCCCATGGGCGCGCGATCAGCCGCTTGCTGGCTCAACACGGAGTCATCCGTAGCGAATGGATGTTCACCCTGTACGCGCGCTTCGCGGCTGCTGGAGCGCGCAAGCTGCAAGCAGGGCATTATCGGCTGCAAACCCCGTTGTCGGCCCGCGCGCTCGTCGCCATGCTGCAAGAGGGCCGACCAAGACAAATCCGCGTCACGATTCTCGAAGGCGGCGCCAAGCAAGATATCGCGCGATGGCTGGCGCAAGCGGGTTTGGCCGACGCGGATGCCGTGCTGGCCGCCATGGAATCCGAGGAACTGCGACGCGAGTTCGGCGTGCCCGGGCGTGGGGCGGGAGGTCAAGCGACAATCCCCGGCGGCATCGAGGGATATCTTTACCCCGACACTTATCTGTTCGACGCTCACAGCGCCCCGACGGATCTCTTGCGCGCGATGCATAGCCGCTTGCTGCAAGCCGTTGACGCATCCATGCGGGCGCGCATGGCGGAACTGGGATGGAGTTTGCACCACGTGCTGACACTGGCTTCGCTGGTGCAGCAAGAAACACCGGCCCCGCATGAAAGACCCTTGGTCGCCGGTGTGTTCCACAACCGGCTGACGCGTCGCCCGCCCATGCGGCTGCAATGCGACCCCACCGTGCGTTACGGCTTGGCGACCTTTCAAGGGTTTTATCCCCCCGTGAAGCCGGACCGATTGCGGACCAAGGATTTACGCAACCCCCACCTCTACAACACGTACGCGCACAAGCGTTTGCCGCCGGGCCCTGTCAGCTCGCCGGGGGTAGCAGCGATTCGTGCCGCGCTGTGGCCCGCGCGAACCAAGCATTTGTACTTTGTCAGCAGAAACGACGGGACCCACGCTTTTTGCCCCACCTACGCCTGCCACAAACGCGCGGTGCAACGGTGGCAGCTCAACTCCGCGCGCGGCAAGAAGAGTCGGTGACGGTGGGGCGGTTTTGGCCGCGATGTTGCTATTTCTTGGCGAGCGCGGCCAGTTTTTGGCGCGACAGACCCATGGCGCGTGAGACGACCCCTGCGTCAACGCCTGCTAAAAGCATCTTGCGAGCAGCTTCCAACAGACCCTCTTGCCTACCTTGGCGTAGGCCTTTTTCCAAACCTCTTTGCATACCCTTTTTCCAGGGCTGACGCATTAAAAAAGCTCTAGCGGTTCGTTTCTAGGTGTTTATCTTATGAGTAGGGCCGTGATCGGTTTTGCCGCTTGGTTTGGTTCGGCAAGGGGGCAGTCATGCGATACGCACCCGACATCGAGTGGATAGAAGACGACGACCCGCCGTTCCAGCTTTCCTTTATTAGCTGGGCTTCAAACGTGCCCGACCCCCGCATCGACCGACACAAACTCTATCCCTTGACAGAGATCCTCTTCATCGCCCTGTGCACGTTTCTGTCCGGCGGCGACACCTTTTACGACATGGAACGCTTCGGCAACCGCAAGCTCTCTTGGCTCAAACGCTTTCTCCCCTACAAAAACGGCATCCCTTCCCATGACACCTTTGCCCGCGTTTTGGCCATGCTCGACTCCAACCAGCCTGAGCAGATCGTCAGCCATGGCGGTGCGGGATATGTGC
>JBCCEG010000133.1:0-4896 GCA_039030455.1 Myxococcota bacterium
CCCCGCCCCCCGCCCCCCGCCCCCCTTCGGGGGAGGGGAGGGCAGGAAGAGTGCAGTCCACTTTGTGGACGCCAAGCGCTGGAGGGGAGTCGCGCAAGCGCTGGAGGGGAGGGGAGGGGAGGGGAGGGGAGGCGAGACCCGAGGGCCCTAAAACCCAAGTGAATGATATTTACAGAGATTGATTTGCCTGCGGCGCAGTCGCCATATCAGCGACCGGCATTTTGACAATGGTACGGTTTCGCGGTACGGCAATATTTTCATTCGAGCGAGGGTCGCGCAAGCACGCAAGCGCGACCCACCTAGGGGCTCGATCGGCTCGCCACCTGCAGGACGGTATAAGCGCCGATTGAACGCGCTCACGTCGCTTGGGGAAACGGGTACTCCTGCCTGCCCCCAAGCGCGCATACGCGTTCTAATAGAATGACTTTCCACAGGCCCAGAACATTCCGAATCATTCAATAAGCATTGAGGACCTCCTAGTTGTGAGCCCTGCTGTATGGTACGAAGAATACTCGTCGTCGGTAAAAGAAGCGCTTGAGCATTGGTCATAGACGAAAAGCGCCAATAATTAGCTGCCGGTGGAAGCAGCCCGAGCTTCCTTTGTACCTCTTTGCCCTCCTGAGTAGTGACTGCCCGAGTACAATAAACCAAGTGTTCACCTCTGATGACTAAACACTGTTTTGAATTTGGTAAACCAAACAATTTTGGAATATAGAGTCGATCCATAAAGGCCCGCTCCTGTAAACTATGTGGTTTGGTATGGCACAGTATCGCGAGAGATTTGGTTAGACGGCTCCTTATAATGGTGCGCTCATCCTTAGTAAGTCGTTCCATCTTGAATACGCCATCGTACACAGGTACTCGTATCTTTGTCGCGCACTCGTTACCGAACTCTTTATAAATTTTGGCGGCCGTTCCTCTCTTAAGTTTCGCTGCAAGAGTTCTACTACAACTGGTTTTCAGGATGAGTGTAAGTCTTTTGGTCAGGCGACTTCAGTTATCTACAAACGAGTAGTAATTTGTAAGCCCCCTCATAACTCAGTTATAGTATTTTATTATAGCATTGTGGGAACTCGAGATTAAAAAAAGCACGGGTTTTGAGCGCTGCCCCCCCCGAGAGCACATCTTGAGGTCAGCCAGTTTATCAACGAGCTTCTTTAGAGGTGCTCGAAGGCGCACATTTGCTTTGATCGGCCGGCCGCCCCGCCCCGCCCCTTCGGGAGGGGAGAGTCGCGCAAGCGCTGGTGGGGATAAAGACCCGGTCATGCGCGCATCCGTCACACTCACTGTGCTACGGGCTGCGCCCAGGGCGGTCGCCGAAGGCGAGCGCAAATGAGGGTACTTCGTGCTGCTTACGTCGTTGGAAAGGCGCGATTCCAACACTTTTGTATTTGTACTTGATTTGGAGCGCAAGCACAGCTTGATTGCTTTACTTTTCCCCGGGGTCTCAGGCGTAGCCTGGCAAGCGCTGGAAGAGCAAGCGGACAGCGTGAGGGAGGATACGCCCAATCTAGCCGTTTTTTTCCCCAGCCGCTTGCGTCCACATACTCGCGTCCACGAAGTGGACGCGAGACGGGGACGCAAAGCACTAAGTAGCGCAGCTGCTATTTTCGCCCGCAAGCGCGCACCAATTTTGGTTTTTTTTTTATTGCGCGCAAGCAAAAAGCAAACGAGTGCTGCGGCCGGCTTCGCCGGAGACAAGAAATTGCACCGATTGTCTCCTCACGCCTTTCGGGGATTCCGGTTTATGAAATAAACCGGACTGCTGGATTTGTAAGAACAAGACAAGACCTTCGGGGTGCAATGTTTCGAGTACTTTGCCACTTGGGTATGGCGCTTTTGCGGTTGGCTTTGCCAACCGAAAGAGCAGCGGCGGCGCCCAATTTTAAGTTCTACGCTGGGCTGGGAGCAACCGACAGAGATGCATGTACCAAGAAAAAGCGCTTTCGCTTGCCCCAGATTAGTCATCTTTGGGTTGTAGAGAGTCAATTTCAAGCGTTCTTGAAGGAAAACGCGAAGCACCGCTTGGAATGTGTGCACCTCTTTTTTAGGCGCTAGGAATGTGACAAGACACTCGTCGGCGTACCTAACGTAAAACATTGCTCGGGTGCTGAGGTACGAAGCACCCGAGGGTGCAAGCCGCGAAGTAGCGAACATACTTTCTCATGAACAATTGAATTGTTGTGTAATCTTTTGCATCCAGATGTCAAGCTCGTGAAGATATATGTTGGCAAGCAGTGAGGGCAGAGATTGTTTGCGGCTCACTGCGTTCTTTATCCCCCCCGCCCTCCATGTTTTGATCGGCGTCACAGCTCACGGGTATTGGTCATATCATTCGCCGTACCCAGCTCGAAGCGCTTTCCAAATAAGTCGTAAGAAGCGTTTATCTCCGATCTTTTTTTGCAATAAATGAATCAGAACATGATGGTCCATCGATGTCACCATGCGCTCAGCCCTAGATCTGCGTGTAGCGCCGGCGGTTGCGGGCCAAAAAAGGCAACTGGCAAGTGCCCAGTCGTGAGAGCGTGAGCTGGTTCGAATCTTGCGAAGGGCGGTATGGCATGACCGAAGAGGGCGGAAGCCGTGGGAGCATTCTAGGAAGATTGGCTCGTAAACTGTTTCAAGAATAATCCTTATAGCTTCTAATATCATCTTATCCCTCTGCACCGCCATCATTAAGGGACGTTGACTGTTAGGGAGTTGACGCCGTCGGCCAGGCATGAAATAGAATCGTTCAGTGCGTAAACATTCGATGGCTTCAGATATGTTTTTATCACGCGCCTGTGATATGGGGCCACGTGTCGGGGACATGCTACGGGCCCAACCCTGGCGCAGCACGTCAACGCTCTCGTGTGGCTCAGCGCTCGTGAAAAGAGACGCACTAAGTTCATTTGGTGACGTAAGCGCGACATGCCAACAAGCCTCATTCGCACCGAGTGCTGCTGGGTTTGTAAGAACAAGACAAGACCTCCGGGGTGCCCGCTTGTGTCGAGGGCGCACGTTGTGAAAGGGCACCACCAACGCCATTTTTAAAATGTCTTCTTTAAGCAGAAGCTTATATAAGTTGTAGTTTACGTGACTAGGGTTGCTGCGGTTGCTGTTGACAATGGTCCGGAGTTCTTTTGCTACCGGCAAATATTTTACGAGCGAAGGAGATCGGGCATGGAGCGTTTGCGCGCTTAGAGCGCGCCGCAATTGCAAAAAGGGGCGCAGCACTTCGTCCCCTCGCAAGCTCTTTCCCTTCGGGAACGACCCTTGGCTGACCGATCGTGTCAGTGCGCCTAGCTCTCGTAGCGGCGAAGAACCGTTTATTGGGAGCCTCCTAACGATCGGCCACAACCTCGGTTGGGCGTAGCCGTATAACGGATCCCAAGTAGGCGGTTGTCATTCCCCGGCCGGCTCGGCCGTAACCTTTTTCTTTGGCAAGCAAATTTTTGCTTGAGAAAAAAAAAACCGGACCGAAGGTCCGATTGTGTTTCTTTTTTTGATTGCAAGCAAAAAAGAAACACAATAAGACTGAGGACGGAGCACGGGAATGTCTGACCAGCGTCTCAGGGCTGATCCTGGAGCGCTTCCAGTGGTGGGCTGTCGTCCGGTGTTTGGCCAAAATGGTGCTGACTGAGGGGGTACCGGGATTAGTGACTTAGCATGGAGCGCGCTAGGCAGTCAAAAGCAACGAATAGCCGAATCTGGTGGTAAACTTGGGCGCGCGCTCCGGCTCCGCCGGCCTCTCCCTCTCACTCTTGCCCTTCGGGCAAGAGCAAGAGCAAGCGCAATGTCTTGTCTTGTCTTGTCTTGTTCTTGCAAACCCAGCAGCTTGGCGGCGCAGCCGCACGCGTATTTGTGCGCCGAAGGCGCAAAAAAAGACAAGACAAGACATTGCGACGGTTTACTTGCTGCCGGCGAAGTATGAGCCGGCAGGATTCTTTGCGCGTTGGCGCGCAAACCAAGGTACTGGGACAAAGGTTGACACCCAGGCCCGGGCAAAAACCCCCCGGACCCGCGGCCTTTGCGGCTATATTCAGTGCATAATCGTAATGGTCACTTTGTCTTAGGGGTTTGTCAAAAAGTTGGCAAATACCGCGCAAATTTGGTGCTTACGCCATCTTTCGATGTCGTCCCCGAAGGGGAAGGGGTCGCGGGGGATAAAGGCCGCAGCACTGGTGCGCATCTGGCTTGGCACTTTTTGGCGCGCTGTTGGCAATAGCCTTCTACACTCTGTATATCGCGAAAAAGGCGCGACCGGCTTGCGGGGGGATAAAGACCAGTCGCGCTTTGGTCTCTCTCGTAAGATGGGGAAGGTGCTTGCGGTCCACTCGTTTCGCTTCTTCCCCTTCGGGGACGACCGACGTACCCATACGAGAAAGGTCGTCATTCAGTCGCTAGGACCGTAAGAAGGTGCGTGTCAACCTTTTTAGGACTACCCTTCTCCCCTACAGTGCTTGGCGCGCGAGCTTGCAAGTGCGCGCGCACAAGCGCCTTTTTCACGATCATTAAGGCCCGCTGGCGCGAGTAGTCGCATCTCGCACCTTGCACGCACGAGCAAACTGCATTCCCAAAAGTGACTACCTTTACACCCTTGTGCCCGAGTTTGGGCGTAGCCTTTTTATTTTCTTTTTTTGCCAATCAAAAAAATAAGAAAAGACGGGTCCCCAACGAGGACAAAAGTGTACTCCGTCCTCGGCCGGGCTGCCCGTGTGGTCGGCGCTTAGCGACCCCCCTCACATCGCCATAGTTGACGGTGGCCTATGGTGTTGCTGGTGTGGATGTACCGTGCCGGATGTGCAGGGTCACCCAACACCAGCAGACATGAGGGAACGCGGTGCCGTCCCCACCAAGCGTCATCGTATAAGCATGAATGGAGGGTACTTCATCACGATGGGCCCCAAGTTTGCG
>JBCCEG010000134.1:0-4850 GCA_039030455.1 Myxococcota bacterium
CGAAGGGGTCGGGGTCGGGGCGGGGGAGCGAGTGGGCGTCCACTTTGTGGACTGCACTCCCGAAGGGGCGGGGCGGGGGGGATAAAGGCAAGCGCGGGTCTTTTTCCCCCGCGAAAGCCTCCCCTCCCTCCGCTCTTTGTCCTTTTGTTTCTGCGAAACGAAAAGCAGAAATAGTGGCGGGGCTCTCCTCCCCTCCGCTCTTTGTCCCCCCCGGCGAAGCCGGCGAGTTGTTGGCGCCGAACGTAGTGAGGCGCACTTTCCGAAGGAACCCGCCCCGCCCACTCGCTCCCCCGCCCCGACCCCTTCGGGGAGGGGAGGGGGGCGAGGGGAGGGGAGGGGAGGAAAGGGGCGGGGACGGCGGCAAGCGCTGGAGTCCCCGAAGGGGAAGGGGTCGGGGGCGGGAAGCGCAAGCGCGGGCCCCCAGGGCCGAGACTCGTAGTGGTGCGTGATCGCGGGCCGGGGGTATTTAAAGCAATTGATCTCTAAAGAAACTGGAAAGTTCTGCCCCAGAGGGTGACAGCCCCGTTGAGATTTTTAGGCCACCTTCACACAAATGAGCTCTGCTTTACGGGGAGCAATATTGCGCCGGTCGTCCCTCCAGCGCTTGCGCGACGTTTCTTACGCCGCCCCCTTTCTTACGCCTCGCCAGCGCTTGCCGCCTTCGGTCGCGAAGCTGCCGGCGGAGCCGGAGAGACTCCAGCGCTTGCCGCCTTCGGTCGCGAAGCTGCCGGCGGAGCCGGAGAGACCCTTCGGAACCCGCTTGCTCCGCCCGAACGCAGTGAGGGGGGAGCAAAAGCAGACCGGCACGCGGGCTCGATCGGTGCGCTAGCGCGCGCAATCGTGTTGCCCCCAGGGCGCCCGCGAAGGGCCCAGAACAATAAAATATACCGCTGCGTGGAGTAAAGCGGTGATCTTTCTGCTAGAATACGGGGGTCCACCCCCCAAGGCATACGGTAATTTCTCTGACCGATAGTGCACTAGTACCGTGAGGGAAAGGTGAAAAGAACCCGTAATGGGAGTGAAAAGATCCTGAAACTTGGTGCCTACAAACAGTTAGGATCCCGGCCGAAGGCCGGTCTGTTTGGGTGCGCGAGTACCAAGAGCCGAGGTCGGGAAAATAGCGTACCTTTTGCATAATGGGTCAGCGAGTTAATTCGTAAAGCATGCTTAAACCGGTAGGCGGAGGCAAAGAGAATCACGAGTCCGAGCGGCGAATTTTTATTGTTGTATGAATTAAACCCGAAACCGGGTGATCTAACCACGAACAGGTTGAAAAAACGATAACACGTTTTGAAAGACCGAACTCACGTCTGTGGCAATAGGCGGAGATGATTCGTGGCTAGGGGTGAAAGGCCAATCAAACTCGGAGATAGCTGGTTTTTTGCGAAATCTATTGAGGTAGAGCGTAACACGCACGTTCTAGGGGGTAGAGCACTCCATGGGCTAGGGTGGCCCAAAGCCTTACTGATCCCAAGGAAACTCCGAATACCTAGATCGTTCTGTTGCAGACAGACTCGGGGCGCTAAGGTCCCGGGTCGAGAGGGAAAAAGCCCAGACCATTCGCTAAGGTCCTAAAGCAATGATGCTTGTTGTTTTGTTGGTTTTGCTCGCCGAACGGTCTACGCCACAAAAAAGTTTGCACCCCTCCCCTCCCCGCCCCTCCCCTCCGGTCCACGAAGTGGACGGGTCGTGGGTTTCGCCTTCGGCGAACGGGGGTCGGGGGCGGGGTCGGGGTGCCGCGGCGCGATCGCTAAGTGGGAAAGGAAGTAGTCGAGCGAAAACAACCAGGAGGTGGGCTTGGAAGCAGCCACCCTTTGAAGAAAGCGTAATAGCTCACTGGTCGAGCTCGACTGCGCCCAAAATGTAACGGGGCTCAAGCCATACACCGAAGCGATGATCTATGATGTCGTCATTCATGGCTATCCTCATCGCGACCCTCGAGTTTGCGTTCTGGTGGGAACTACCGCCAAAAGGCTCCTTTGGAGATATTGACCCCCGTAAGAAAGGGGCGGACGGTTTTTTTAACGAGATATTGAGTCTATAAGGCCGCGCCTCGCGCGCTGCGCTCCCGTCGCTCCAGCGCTTGCGCGACCCTTCGGGGGGAGGTTGGGTTCCTTCGGAAATGGGCGCCAGCTTCGCTGGCGCACTTCGGACCGCATCCAACAATATATAGCGCTGGTGCTCACGACATCATAGAAGTAGCAAAACGTTCTGTTGTTCTCCGAAGGTAAATCGCAAGATTATCGTATTCTGGAGAAATCAGAAGTGAGAATGCTGACATGAGTAACGTAAAATCATGTAGAGTCATGATCGCCGAAAGTTCTCGGTTTTCCGCGCATCGCAGGCCGACGCGGAGTTAATCGGCCCCTAAAACATCCATCGAAGGATGTAGTGAGTTGATGGGAACAGGTCAAGACGATTGCCGATGTGTTTTCATCTACGAAAGCAAGCGGTCTCCTCCCGGTAATGCTATTTGCGTATAAGCGTTGCGCTTATACGCGCAACGCTAGTGGTGAAACCCCTTGGCGTTGTGCGCACCGCGCTGTAACTACTTTCAAATGCATTAGAGCAGGCGTAAGAAACGGCGCGGCGCTACACCGGCTCGCGAACGTTCATACGCCGCGGCTGCACGACCCAAGCAATCGCCCCCGAACGAGCGCAGCGAGTGAGGGGGCGATGGGTCGGGCGCGGCGCGCAAATTCCCCAGAACGCCAAAAGCAGCCCGGATGCGCGCAAACCTCGAGTGCTATGGGAGTGCTACGCACCTTTCTGGAGGGTAGTTAAAAAAGGTGGGGTGGCCAGGCTTCTAGATCTGGGAATTGGATACTCAGCCTAGGGCGAAGCTTTCCGGGAAATAACTGAAAACAGAATACACCGTACTTAAACCGACACTGGTGAACTGGTTGAGAAAACTTAGGCGATGGGAGAACCATGTTGAAGGAACTCGGCAAAATGCCTTCGTAACCTCGGGATAAGGAGGGCCTGGCTCCCACGGGGGGGCTGGGTGGCACAGAATCGGGAGCAGCGACAGTTTATTAAAAACCCAGGACTCTGCAAAGTGGCAACACGAAGTATTGGGTCTGACACCTGCCCGGTGCTGAAAACTTAACAGGACTTGTGAACGCGACTTCGGTCTCGGGAGCTTGGACCTAGAAGGCCCAGTAAACGGCGGCCGTAACTCTAAATTCCGTTGGAGTTCAAAAATTTGGCTATATGCTGGGAACTCTTACAGCTTTTTCTACACATGTGCTATAGCGCAGCGCAAGCGTGGGGTGTAAAAAAGACAAGACAAGACAATCAGCAGGATGAAGCTCGATAGAGTCGATAAAAACCATAAAAGAAAAAAAAAACATTGCGCGGGCCGAAGGCCCGCGCTCCATACAAAATATTTCAGAAAATTGTTGTTACTATATTGCAGGTTTTACAGATGGTGAAGGGCTTAGATTTTGTGTCATTTCGACAACGTGATTGTGCCTTCGGCACCTTCGGCGAGACCATTTTTTGATTGGTTGGAAAATCACCCCTGTATTTAATATTTCTCAGGATGAACAAGGCATTTTAGTGTGGATTCAAAAAAGTTTAAATTGTGGTACCATTAGATTTCGAAAAGATGGGGTATGGGTTTTTGAAGTTGAAAGTAAAAAGGATTTCAAAAATATCATTATTCCATTTTTCACAAAATTTCATTTTAAATCTCACAAAAAAAGACGCCAATTTGATAAGTTTGTTCAGATTTTTGAACTCATAGAACAAACACCCTCGTTAACACTTGCCCCACAAATTTTGCAATGGCGAAATGAATCACAAATCAAAAAGCGATCACACAGATATAGTGACCAAGACATATGTGCACGTGCTCAATTTTACTGGAATAAAAATCAACAGATTATTCAGCAAAAAAATGGTAAATAATCAAACATCCTTAGAGACTTTACGCCAAACAAAAAATCGATTTGATTTTTGATGATATAGTCCGATCTTTTTAACGATTAAAAGCAATGTTAACAATTTGGACGGTCCTAAGGTAGCAAAATTCCTAGGCGCATAATTGGCGTCCCGCATGAATGGTAGACCTTAGTTGTTATGCCATCCTTTTTCGTAAGAAAAAAGTTTAAATTTCACTGAATGCGAGAAACTCTTAAAAATTCGAGTACGTTATCACGTAGTGCTCTTTGACTCTGGTGATTCGTAAAAAACTCTGG
Source organism: Myxococcota bacterium (assembly GCA_039030455.1). Classification (GTDB taxonomy): domain Bacteria; phylum Myxococcota; class UBA727; order UBA727; family JABDBI01; genus JBCCEG01. The sequence continues at coordinate 4,203 of JBCCEG010000134.1, forward strand.
TTAGCTGATACGTGCTGCCCGTACCATGTGCTGGGTCAGCACAGTAGCCTGCACGGGGGATCCGCTTGCGCCCATGCTTCGATTGGATACGATGGCGCAGCAACAGCTACATGGGCCGTCCCTCGACTGTAGGCAGCTAGACAACTCGCAGGAAACGGAAAAAAAGTTGTAATAATGAATACTCTTTGACTATGTTGAAGAGGGTGTGGTCCCTCTCAGGCTACGCCTGAGAGTGAAGCGTCCCGGTCTCTCAGGCGACCCCTGGCAAGCCCCCGCCCCCGCCCACTCGCGCCGACGGAGTCCCGCCCCTTTCCGAAGGAACCACTCGCGCCCGACCCCGCCCCTTCGGGAGGGGAGGGCGGGGGGATAAAGAGCGGAGGGGAGGGGAGGGAGGGGAGGCTTTCGCCTTCGGCGAACGGGGCGTCGCGCAAGCGCTGGCGAGGGGAGGGGAGTCGCGCAAGCGCTGTCCTTTATCCCCCCCCGGTTTATCTTCAATTCGCTTCGCACCCGGCCCCGAAGGGGAGAAGGGGAGAAGGGTCTTTATGCCCACCGGCTTCGCCGGCCGCTTCGCGACGGTCGGGGCGAAGGGTCTCTCCGGCTCCGCCGGCAGCTTCGCGACGGTCGGGGGGGATAAAGGCAAGCGCTGGA
>JBCCEG010000135.1:0-4837 GCA_039030455.1 Myxococcota bacterium
CTCAAGGCGGCCGCCGAGTTCGACGGGCTAGAGATGCTGTCGGGCGCCTTCGTGGACGCGAGCAGGCGGTTGCGGGCCGACGCGGTGTTTCGTTTGCCCCTGCGCGGCGGCGGTTATTTAATGCCCATGGTGGAACAGGAGCGACACGAAGTCGCATAGGAGGAGCGCATGATAAGTGATTATCGTGCTCGGGACGGACCAATCCCGATTGTCACCACTTCGGTGCGAGCTGGGTAACCGGCTCGTGCTAAGCGAGGAGGAAAGCCCAACCCCAGTACCAAACGGAGTGGGAACGGGAGGCAAGACAAAGCGATAGAGGGTTGAGCGAAAGCGAATCCTTGTCTGAAAACGTCGTAAGTTTCAAGACCCGAAAGCCGTTGAAACGGGTCCAAAGGTGTCGTGCGAGGCCAAGGCCTAAGCACAACCGCTAACGAGGTGTGAATGCTCGTTAGGAGGGTCCCGGTCACCCGGCGTACAAAGGGCAACCGACTATCGCGCTTCTTCTCCCATGCGGAACGTGGAAACCCCGTTGAACGAAAGAACAGCGGGAACAGGATGTCCAAAAAGCGAATGCCGCCGGCCGAAAGGCAACGGGAAATCATAACCGGACGGATAGGGGTTCTAAATTTGCCCCACGTGAAAACGGGCTGACTTGGACAGGTGGTCTGCTCGGCAGACGTGGTCGGGAACGTTCATTGAGTCGGAAAAGTTAGGTGCGTCTTTATGATTGCAAACGTAACGACCCAAACAAAGCGGCAGAGCTGGCAATCCATTAACTGGCGTCGGCAAAACCGCAATGTCACGAACCTCAGACAGCGCATCTACCGAGCTTCCCAGGAGGGTGATGTCAGGAGGGCGCGCAACCTGCAAAAGCTGATGATGCAATCAAAGGCCAATAGGTTGCTGGCGGTCCGCCGCGTCACCCAACTGAATCAGGGGCGCCGCAGCGCCGGTGTGGATCAAACGGTGGTGAAAACCAACGCGGAGCGCGAACACCTTGTGGACACGCTCAAACGATACACGCCGCGCGCGGTTCGTCCTGTCAAACGGGTCTTCATTCCCAAGAAAGGGGGCAAACTCAGACCGCTGGGTTTGCCCACCGTCATCGACCGATGTCAACAAGCCATCATCAAATCAGCCCTGGAGCCCTACTGGGAAGCGAAATTCGAAGCGACGAGCTACGGGTTTCGTCCAGGTCGAAGCGCCCACGACGCGATTCAACGGATCCACAACACGGTTCGGTGGGAAACACGTCGCTGGGTGCTGGATGCGGACATCGAAGGAGCCTTCGACCATGTGTCTCACGACTTCTTGGAACGCCGCATCGGTAATTTCCCCGGCCGTCAGTGGATCCGCGCATGGCTGCGGGCCGGAGTGATGGAGCAGGGAGAGAAGAGACCGACTTGGGAAGGAACACCCCAGGGCGGGATTGCCTCCCCCTTGATGCTGAATATCGTGTTGCATGGAATGGAGCAAGCCGTGGGCGTCAGGCATAACTGTAAGGCCAAGGGCACCCTCCGCACACGTAGCCCCGCCGTCATTCGCTATGCGGACGACTGTGTTGGATTAACGTGTACAAAAAGGGAGTGTAATCAAGTCAAGACGAACTTACAAAAATGGCTGGCGCAACGCGGCCTCAAGCTATCCCCAAGCAAAACGCGCATCGTCCATGTGAAGAAGGGTTTCGACTTCTTGGGCTTCACAATACGACGATACGCGAGCCGAGCAAGGCGAGGTAAGGCCATCTGCCTCACGCACCCGTCGCGGGAGACGGTCTGGACGTTCCGACAAACGATGAGGAGCGCCTGGAGGAAAGGGCTGGGGCTCACCCTGTCCGAAATTGTCCGCATTCTCAATCCGCAAGTGAGAGGATGGGGCAACTACTTCCGCATAGGGTCGGCCAGGCGGACATTTCAGAGCCTTGACGCATGGATGTGGCGCCGACAAGAGCGATTTGTCGCGCGACGACACCCAAACAAGTCCTGGTGGTGGAAAAAGCAACGGTACTGGGGAAAGATCAGCGCGCGCCAAGACAAATGGGTATTCATGGACAAACCCACTGGAAGATACCTGTGGAAATTGGAGTGGACACCGATTCGTCGCCACGTGCTAATCCGAGGACGGGTATCGCCGGATGACCCGACCTTGCGAGAGTACTGGGAGAAACGCCGAGCCAAGCCGCCGGTGGAACGCTCGCGCATCAGCCGAGAGCTGTGGCGACGTCAACGGGGCAAGTGTTTGGTGTGCGGAGCACCACTAGGTAATGGGGAAAAACTTGAGAGGCACCACATCAAGCCCAAAAGGCTCGGTGGAGAGGACAGGACTGACAACCTGTGCCTGATACACAACGTGTGTCACAAACAGGTCCACGCAGCGCATCCTGAACAGCCCTTGGGGGCACGCAGACTGCTTGAGCCGTGCGCCGGGCTAACTGGCAAACACGGTTCTGAGGGGGGAAAGGCACCACCGTCGCCTCGGTGACGAGGGCGCCCGACCTACCCGACGACCCCGAGATGGCGGGCGTCTTTGAGACCCTTCACCCCCACCTGCGGCGCCTGGGCGAGGGAGTGGACGGCAAGGATTGTCAACGGTTTGTCGAGGCGGCTTTCCTGTACGCGTTATTCGCCGGTAACACCGGTTTGTGGAAGGATGTTATAATGCCCATAGCGGAGGACTGTATGAAACCCGACCGCGTGGAGGTCCTGATGACAACGGCGGAAAGATTGAAATTTGAAGGCATGCAACAGGGTAAGTTGCAAGGCCTGGAAGAGGTCGCCGTACGCCTAATCAAGGTGGGGATGGACACGGCCGACATTGCCAAAGCCACGTCCTTGCCGCAACAACGCGTTCAAGAACTCCGAGTGCCGACAAACGGCATGGCGAAAAAATGATCGCGCGGACACTGAAGGGCGAGGGTCTACGACAGGGATTGCAAGAAGGCATGCAACAAGGCGAGTTGAACAAGGCGGTGGAGATCGCGCGTAACATGTTGAGCGAGGGCATTCCCACCGCCACGATCGTCAAGGTGACGCATCTGCCCCAACAGCGCATCCAAGAACTCCGCGGTCGGGCGAACGGGAGTTCATGACCCCCCGTCTCATCCATCCCGTTCCCGTCACCCTCCAACTTGTTGATCTCCACCACCCTGATTCCCCAACACCACCCGTCACCTTGCCGGCACAAGTCACCTGGCGTCGCTGCGGCGACGCTGGTTTTCACGCGCACGCGCCCACGACCCTTTACGCCGGTTCCCTCGCCTTCTCGGCCGCGACAATCGACCCCCTTCTCCAAGCAAAAAGCCTGGTCAAGGCACGGGTTTTGACCGTCGCCGGGTACGATTACACCGATGCCGACTTGGTGATCAGCCATCTTGTGCCGCTCGCGCACCGAGGCGTGCCCCGTCTGATCAAGGCGTTCTTTTCCGCCGAAGTGGTCCCCTTGGAGAATGCAACCGTTTCCTCCAACCTCTTGGAGATACAACCATGACCGGCAACGCCCGCCTCGACGGACAGTGGGACAAAACACGCGGTACCTTGCGCCGCGCCGCTCGCACCGGCCGCGCGCGATTGCGAAGAGAGTTGTTGCGCGAAGCCGCCAAGTTAGCCGGCACCATCAAGGAGAACATCGTCAAGGGCGGCGAGTTGGTGGGTTCCCCCTTCAAGCCCAACGCCGAGCTCACCATCAAACTCAAGAAAAGCAGCAAGCCCCTCATCCACGACGGCGACCTCATGAACAGCATCGCCGCCCACAAAATCAATCCCGACACCGTGTTGGTGGGCATCCCCGGCGACGCGCGGCCGAAAAAGGGAAACACCGACGATTACATTGCCCGCTACGCCCGCGCCAACGAATACGGCGTTCTGCGTACCACGAGCACGGGAAAGAAGGTGTGGATGCCGCCCGCGCGCCCCTTCATCCGCCCCGTGCTGGACCACACACGGCACAAGCGGCGGAAAGAATGGCAGGGAAGTTTGCAAGAGCTTTTTAGATAAATTATGGATTATTAATTATGAATTATGAGTTCTTAAACGCTTTGAGTAAAGAAGCCTTTCGATCAACAAGATTGACTCATAATTCATCATTCATAATTCATAATTTCTTTCCGACGCAGGAGGGAAGATGACCCACGTTGAAGCGGTGCAACACGCCCTGCTCCACCATCTACGGGTTCATCTCCCCGCCGTGGGCGGGCACGTCTACCTGTCCCCCCAAACGCAAACACACGTGCCTCTCGTGCCGGTGGGCTTCCTCTCTCGTCGCGGGAATGACAAAGGTCGTTGTCACGACGCTCGGGATGACAAGGCGAGCGTGTGGCTACACGGCCCAAGCTGGCGACGCAATCCGTGGGCGGCGTGCGTACCCGATCCCGTGGTTCGGCAGGGCGACACCTTTACCCGTTATCATTCCCCGCCCGCGTGCGATCTGCTTTACGACGTACTGGTTCTGTGTCGCTCCGCCGTGGGAGTGCTCACCGCGGCGACGCAACTTTGCGCCTGCGTCGCCCATCATGGAACAATCCGCGCGCCGCTCATGAACGACGAGAACGAAAGCGCGATGAATCAGGAATCTCATCATTCCCATGCCGAATATGAATTGTGCTGGGACAGCGACATGCTGACCCGCGACCTCGTCAACACATCGGGGTGGCATGCTCTGTCGGGGCGGTTGTGCGTGCGGGGCGTGTTGGTGGACGGCATGGTCGTGGCCAATGATTCAAGAACTTCTATACATTTTGGCATCGCTCTTCACAGTCATTGTAGGAACCATCTTGATATGGAAAGCGGTGAAGAAACTTCAATACGAAGTATGCCTTTGGGACTATGAAATTGGCCTTCTA
>JBCCEG010000136.1:0-4828 GCA_039030455.1 Myxococcota bacterium
CGCGCATGAAACCAACCAGCGGGGGCTCAAACCAGCTCAGCTTACCAACAAACCAGCTAAGGGAACCAACCAAGGAACCAAGCACCAGGGAACCAGCTGCAAACTAAACCATGTCCTAGGCGACTCGGCCGTCGAACCGGGGTGGGTAAACCCCAATTTTACAGTACGGTGTGCCCAAGCGCGCGGTTGGTTTTCGCCCCACCCCATCACCGGCCGAGGGTAGGGAGTGGACACCGTTCGCTTAGCTCACCGTTGGGTTCGAAACTGTGGCTTTTTGGCTTAAAAGAATGCTCCAACGACCGTCGGTGGCCCGCTCACTTGTACGGCGACTAGCACTCACTCAGTGAGCGTCAGTGTCGTTACGTCTCGAACTATTGCTCCATAAGCGCTCAGCTTGGGATCTGGGAACGAGCTATGGGAGTGGAGTAGCTGGAGCGAATGTAAAAGCCATACAGTAAGGCATTTACATTCGGATATAGGGCGAAATCAGTGATGGTTGGTGCAGTTGGGCGGGGCAAAACCCTTCCCCACGAACCGTACATGAAACTCACGCGTCATACGGCTCTTCAACGTGACCCTGGGACCCGCAGCTTTGCTGGCGCTCTAGAACTAGTGCGACAGCTCACGAGTTCACTTGGGTACTCGCGGTGAGCGAACTCCGACCTTACTCGCGAACTGGCCCATCCTAGTTTAACTTTGTAAATGGGGTTGGTCACCCAAAGTGCACCGTGTCGTGGACCTTAAACACCTAGGCACCAGTTGGGGTCCACTTGCGCGCATGTAGGGGCGAGTTAATCGGAAAGACCCATGTCCGCGATTCATCGGCGTTCGACCAAAAATTCAGTACCCGCAGCCACTTCCATGAACGGCTGGTCGAGGGCTCGAAAATCCCCTGTATTCGAGTGGCACAGAAGCGACTTAACATGTTCTGCCTAATAACCCGGTTGTGTCGCGAGTCACGCTCCCAGCTGGGATTACAAACACCCGAGCAAGTTAAGCGACCACGGCTTTCCGCCCGTCTCTTGACCCGGGCCGCGGCTGTTCACAGCCGCGACCCGACCGGTCATTGTAGTGATCCCCCTCTTGCTCCCCTACGGCTCGCGTTGTACTCCCCTGGGCGGCTGCCGTTATGATTCGGCGAGGAAACCTCACATAGACCATAAAGGACCCCTTTCCTCCTTTAGTGTAGCAGTACTTGATTACAGTCGTTGCATCGATTTCCCACGAACCCACCTACAGCGAGTCCGTCCCCAAGTAAAAAGGGCACCCTAGTTTGGGGGATTCGTACTCCTATACATCCGCAACCATCCACCTACCTTCAAGTCATCGCCGTCGCCGGCTGGGGCGAGTTACACGTTAAAGTCCCTTACGCTTAGCCGCCGCGAGCTTACGGCTCGTTTCCCGGGCTCACGGATCCAGCGAACATTATGGGGCTCTGGAGCTAGGGGGTACACCCCGCACCTAAACTACTTACTAAAGTCACCACTACACACATCACGACAGTTAGACTGTCAAACAGAAATCCCCAACAAGCATCAAACATTTCTGTAACAAACCAAGGGGCAAGTTTGATATAGCAAGGACTTGCGCACAATGCGACCTCATAAAAAGCACCACATGATAAAATAAATGCGAAAAATACAAAACCAGTGGTTAATAACGCGGCTCCTCGAAAGCCTAATAAACGGCCAAAAAAGCCTGCGCATAAACTACCAAGCAAAGATTGGGTCGAATTAATTGGGGTACCTTGGTGCCCGTTACGCTTCCTTTGCTACGTGCAGCGACCCGCCGGCACTTGCGTTGGTGGCACTCTGTACCCTGCAACGAGCTGGGTAGTGCCCCCCTTCGGGGGCCCAATTCCACCACCTCCGTCCCCTACGCGAGTTGAACTATAAAGGTTGCAAAGGCGACCAAGTGGTCGGTTCGCTTGGCTGGTTTGTTTGTTCCTCGCTGCGCTCGGAACCCTTTAGCAGCGACCGTGGACCTTTAGCAGCGACCCTTTGGCTGCTAAAGCACACGTAGTCAATAGCCAGAGTAAAACCGGTGGAAGGTCGTAGCAGGTTCCGCTATTGGCTTAGGCCAAAATGTGGCTCTTTCCCTTCGGGTCTCAGACAACGATAATTGGTCCGGACCCCACCGGCAGCAACCACGTATTGTGCAGCGAAACTGCTTGGTCAAATTTGGCCTGGACCTTTAGCAGCGACCCTTACGTTTGACCGTTCCCTGGGCGAACCGGCCATCCTGCAAACGCTCTTTGTCGAGCCCAAGCGCGGGTTGCCCCCGAAGGGGGCAACAACAATACGTTCCCCACCCTTTTGGCCGACCGCCAGACCGCTCGCCCTTTCCTGAAATTGCTTTAAGGTGGACCCCGAATTTGAGCTCCCACCTAACCGTGCAAGATAGTCACCTAACACACGGCTTTCACAAACCCCAGTAGGGCGCTTGAACCTTTTTTGCGCTTGCGCAATCCATCGCCAGTTCAGGGGTGATAATCGTGCTAGCAAGGGACTGCTATCTGTGGGAGCTCCACTGACCCTCGCCGGTGCTCGGTCCACTACCCGAATCGGGCTACTTTTATTCACTGTTCGCGCACTCCAGTGGAGCGTCCTTCGGATCCACAGGCCCCCCCAGTGGTCCGGACCCCACCTGGGTTTGCAGGGGTGAGCGAAGCGAACCCGCTGCGGATCCTCTGTGAACAAGGTTTGTGCACACCGGTGGGTCACAATTGCGCACACAGCCCCCCTACCCAGGTGTGTTGGGCGGGTAGGTAAACCTCCTTCTGGTGGTGGTTTGCAGCCACCCTGCAAAGGCTGTGGAGGTTTACCTATAAAGCTAAAGCTGGTAGGTTCGCTTGGCTCACCCCTGGTGGGGTGCGAGCGAGCACCAAAAACGAATTAGTTTACCCACCCATTCACAAGCGCAGGTCGGGTACTAGTGCAAGCGCCCTGTTTGTAGGTTTCTAGGCCCCTTCCAAAAGCATCTTACATCGGTTCGCTTCGCTCACCCAAGATGCACTAGGTACTACAGACCATCTGACCTCGAATGTATGCGAGCCCGAGTACACCGGTGTTGCATCTTCTGTCACAGGGCGTTCTATGTTCACCAACCCTGATTAAAACCTGGTCAGATACTTTTTGTTCCCTTTTTCACAACGTGATCGTCGGTCCCTCTATAAACCTAACCTTGCCAGACTTCCACAATGGCGCAGTAGGGCTGCCGCGTTACGGTCGATTTTCACTGCTCAACAGGAACTTAGTTTCACAAAAGCTAGGTTAATCTTCTTGGGGCACATAACGGACACATGGGTCTATATGCTAATATCCCTATAACCAGGCGGTTCACCGAGCAAGTTAGAGCCTGGGAGCCCGAGTTGTTCCTCGCTGGGCTCGGAACCATAAAGCTCCCGGCGTCCACAATGTTTTTCCAGACATGCTAAGATTCCCACGCTGTTTCCAGCTCACTGGCGGAAGGTCTTAGGAAACCGCCCGACAGAAAACGGGTAAAGTCTGGAGGATATTGCCATTACTATTGTGTTTCAAAGTGGCAGGTCTGAACGAGCCGCAACACCCGCTAAGCTTTGGCGCGACTGGGGTATCCTGGCACACATTTAGGCGACCGTGGGAGCCTAAGTTTGGCCTTGTAACTACCTTTTGCGTTCAGAACAATAGTCCCCGAAGCATGAGCGACCGCGAGTGAGCTAAGGGAACAGTGGCTTAATTGTTGGGCGCGCCCAAGCGCGCTCTATTTGCTCGCACCTTGGGCGGTGCGGACCCCACCACTCACGCACCAACCATGGTCAGGCGCACTCCACCACGCTCGCTGGTGTATGGTAGTGTGCTTTTGGGGCACAACGCTTTGACCAATTGTTTGGGAGCGAAGCGAGCAAATGCGCAATTAAGCCAATCACTTTGGCCAACACAAGATTGGTTAGCCATTCTGGTCAAGCGTAAGGGTCGCTGCTAAAGCGGTGCTCGCTCGCTACGCTCGCTCGCACCCAAACATACTTGTGGCTGTGCCACTTCGACAAGCACGGCAACCATTAGAAGCAACCGAACGGTCGCCCGGAAGTTGCGATAGGTCGGTATGGGGCCTCCCCCGCGTAGAACCGTACATGGGGCTTCCGCCCCATACGGCTCGTTCAGCCTTCGATCGAGGTCATGGGCTCGGGCGGTGCACACCAAGGAGCTCCCCATAAATGTGGCTCCTTGGTGTGCTCGTGTAACCGAAGTGTGTAAACAGCCCAACTCGAGGGAGCGCTCGGGTTCGAAGCACCCGAGGCTAGCACCCCAGCTAAAGGTCGTTCACTAATAGACTCAGCTGTGCCAATAGCACGTGACGAGCAGTCGTATTCGGGCTAAAGTGCCCGTATAAGCCACCTTTCGGCGATTCGCGCAGGCTTTTGCTTCCCGGGCAATCCTCTACCCACAGCAGTAATCCTCGACCCGAAGGCTTAGCCCTTAGATTGCCCCCCGCGCCCAGGAACGCACTGAGCTACGTCCCTCGTTCATGGCTGGTCGGTTGGGCGGGCCACACTTTTGGCTAAGCCAAATGGCTACTTTTTGCCCCCGGGCACCATGCCGGTTGTGTGACCGTTCCCTACGCTCACCCCTGGCGCTTGGTGGATTCGCCACGGTTCATGTTTGGGCGCGCGCGTGCGCGCGCGAAACCCAACGCTTTGTGTTCCACAAAAGCTTGACCGGTGGGCTCTGGGGGGGGGGGGGGGCAAAGGCGGTACGGGACATGGGCAAATTTTTGGGAAAAACATTTACATTAGCCGGCCTAATTTGTTGCGCGCCCACCAGTGGATGGCAAAAAAAAACCGGCACCC
>JBCCEG010000137.1:0-4716 GCA_039030455.1 Myxococcota bacterium
GGAGGTATTAGGTACGGATGGGGAGGTATTAGGTACGGAATTGGGGAGGTATTAGGTACGCGGGGAGGTATTAGGATACGCCTGTTTTGAGAAAATCCAGATCTCACGAGGCTGAGATCGGCGTTTCGGACCCCTAAATAATTAAATAATGTTTAAATAATCTTAAACGCGCACCCGCGCGTACCTGTAGGCACGGGGAATGCGAAGTTTTATTTTCTGATAGGGACAACTGCAATTCGCAGCGCGCACCCTCCGGTGAAACCTGGTACCATTAGTTTCGGCACAGGCTAACCTAGAACCATGCAGCAGGGGAATGCGAAGTTTTATTTTCTGATAGGGACAGCTGCAATTCGCAGCGCGCACCCTCCGGTGAAACCTATAATCTGTCCGTGCCTCTTGGAAAAGCGGATACCAGCGAACCAAGGAACGCATGCTTGTTGGTGAAAAAAAAGCAGAGGCCAAGAGCCTTGTCGCGCAAGCATTCATTCCCACCGCCAAGGACAACCGCCCTGCCCCTAGTGAAATTCTCCGAAGCGCTCTGTTTGGCGTCAGTTCAAAGAAGCGGTCGCGCGCCCAACTCACGAATCATCCCATTTTTACCTGCGGTGATACACAGGTTACATACACGGGGGAACAGCTGGACCAGGGCGATCTAGACCTTTACATGGCCGCCCTCAAAATGGTTTGGGGGCAGGGCTATAAGGCCAGCGATAGCTCATATGAATTTGTCTGCACCGTGCATGATTTTCAGAAACTTCTCAACTTGTCCAAGTGTGGGACAAGCGGCGAAAGAATCAAGGAGTCTTTCACGCGTATGACTTCCTGCTCCCTCACAATCAAGAGCAAGGGAATGAACTACTGTGGGACCCTTATCGTGGGTTTTGTGTTGGACACGGCCAATGGGACATACAAGCTTGAATTCAACTCGAAAATGGCCGCGCTCTTCCGTCATGGGTGCACTTACATCAATTGGAACGTACGCCGCATGATTAAAGGCGAGTTGGCGAGACGGGTTCAGGCACTCGTTCTCTCCCACAAGGCTTCAGGAAACCAGCCTCAGTCCTATAAAACCGCTACTCTCAAAAAACTCTGCTGCTCGGGCGACAGCAATGAGAGGAGGTTCAAGGCAAACGTCCGTAAGACCATGGGCATGCTACAACTCTACGGCGATGTGAAAGACTGGAGTTTTCGCGGCGACATACTACGCTACACCAGAAACTAGACGACTCACTCACAGTGAAACCACCCCCTCGCTTCCAAGAATGCCCCTAGAATCCACGAACGCAACGTGGATTGAGGGCAGGAGGCAAAAACCATTTTCGTCGAAAATAGAGCCGTTCCTTCGCGCCGAGGACGGTCCCACACGTGCCTCCTCCATGGGGCGCCTTTGAAAATTCATCGGAGGAAGTTAGGTTGTTCCCATGTCGAACCAAGCGGGCGGCCGCATGCTGAATCAGGTCCTGCATCTCCTTTGGGAAGGAGAAAGACGATGAATTTTGTCAAGGAAGTTCTAGAAGTCGGGTGTGAGTGGGGCTGCGCCGACGGGGAGATCCTTGACGGAATCGGCCAACGCCTTGGAATCCGCCGCTGCTGTCACGATTATCATGATCCCACCGATTTCGAAGACGACAGCGGGCTTTGCAGAGCCTGCAAGGAAGCGTAGCCGGAGGGCGTGGCCTCCATAAATTCCTCGTTCCCGGCACGCGATGGACCAACGGATCAAGCACGTATAATCTAGTATAGTATGATATAGTATAGTATGGTATGCGGGAGGAAGTGAACAAAGCCCGTGAAACCTAAGCTAGAACAATATCTTGCCATGCCGTGCCTGGAAAAATCGGCCCTTGCGGATTTACGGACAAATTCGCAAGAGGTTCTTGAGATTGTAGTGGCCAGCCTCAAAGGCGGCGCTGGCAAATCTCTCATCGCCACCCTTCTTGTTGAATGGTGTAACCACATGGAGATTCCCGTTGACATCATCGATACCGACCCAGGCCAAACGCTGCGAACGTGGGTGCGGCACTGCCAACAGGAAGCGCGGGCCGTCGTGCAAGAAGGAGCGCGCTTGGTCGTAGTGGACACAGCGGGCAATAGCGGCAGCTGCCTGCCATGGTTACGCAGGGCTGCGGTTGTTGTCTGTCCGTTTCGGCCCAACTTCGCCGATCTTAACCGCACGGCCACCTGGTTCATCGGCCTGCCGACTGACCTCCGGCGAAAATTCCTTTTCCTACCCAACGCGGTCGGTATTTCGCGGGAACACAAAAGCGGCATCCAAAGTATCACCGCCTTGGTCCAAAAGTGCGAACAAGGCAGGGTGTTGAACGAGTGCGCCCTGCGAGACAGGAATTTTGTCTACCCAGGGATGAGCAAGGGACTACCCAAAAACTTTTTCACCCTGGGGAGCCGTTTCAAGAATGCTCAGCGGGAAGCGGGGCTTATGGCAAGCACTATCATTGAACAACTCAGCAAGCGAGAGAACCATGGCGCGCGGCGATCCAATTAGCAAAGTGAAACGGAATCTTGTCGGCGCTGCCTCGCCGACTCCGGCTAGGGCGAGGCCTGCCGAGCAATCGGTCGAGAGGCTTGGACGGAGCCCGTCTTTGACACACCGTGTTTCCATCCGAATCGGCACGGCCTTGCATCAAGCCATTTGCGAGGCTGTTCAATCAGCCAAACTGGGCGAGAACTTTCACTATGCCAATGTCTCTGATTTCATCCGCGAAGCTTTGGCCGACTACAAGGAGGGCATGAAACTCACAGCCCCGCCGCAAGTGGGGAGGCAAGCGAAAATCACATCTGTTTGTCTCACCGCCCCATTGTTCGATTTCTGGCGTTCCCTGCCCTGCGGGCAGCGCTGGGAAATACTGGATCGCGTCTTGCGCGCCAAACTGGAACGGATGTAGGGTTTTTGTGGACATTAGTCCTTCCTAGGTTTCCTGGACCGTCTGTCTGAAAGAAACGAGCCCTCGCCCGGAGCGCGTTACGGGCGGGGGTTCTTGCCCACCAAATCCCCCCAAAAAGATAGCAAATTAGGCAACATCGCCGCGCCGGAAAATCGGCCGAGGTGTGAATTTATAATTTCCTTTTGGCAAAGCAAAAAAAAATGGAACCTAATCCATGTCCGGCCTTTGACCGTTGAGTTTCGTTACCGGCCATGCCGGGGTCTAAATATCTTTCAACGGGCTGCGGCTTTCGCGTGGTTGGGCAAAAGCTACCAAAGTCCGCCCGCGATTGACGCGGCAACGCGATGAGGGTTTTGCCCATTGAAGGGATCCAAGGCGTGGGGCCATGTGAGCGGGCTATCACGTTGCGGCGGTCGGGGGCCTCTTGGGTGTGAGTTGGATGAGGTTTGGAGGGCTCTTTTTTGCCCGAAAGGGCGACTTCCGGACCAAAAAAGGGGGGTAAGTTTGCCGTTCAGGGGGCGAAAAACAGGTTTTTTCACCGCCTCCGAAAAATGATATCCGCCTGGGGGGCGGTTATGACCCCTGCGTGTGTCTCTCCACGCGCAAGGTGCTCTCCCGCGCGCGCGTGTACTTAATTACATCGCGCCGTTTTTTTAGGGCGAAACAGGGGCATTTTCGTTTGGCGTGGTGCGGATTATAATACCTGGAGTATGCTCAGAGGAAAAAAGCTAAACAGACTGCTGTTGCACTGGCACCCTGATACCGTTGTCACCCGCCCTTGGCTGCGGCGCCTGGGCATCTCCCCCGCCTTGCAGCGCCGCTACGAACATTCCGGCTGGCTGCGCTCCATCGGCGTCGGCGCGGCGGTGCGATACGGGCGGGCGGTGGAATGGCAGGGGGCGGTTCACGCGCTGCAACACCAGCTGTACCTCCCCGTGCACGTGGGCGGCTCCTCGGTATTCGCATTGTCCGGCGACCCCCGTGACACAGGCACCGTGCATCTGTGGGCGTGCCGAGGCGTCCGCTTGCCGTTGTGGTTCACCCGCAATTGGGGCAACCGCGCGAAGCTTAGGGTGTCCGACTTCCTACCCGCCGATTTGGGTTTGACAATTTGGGAGCAACCTGGTTTTCCCGTGCGCGTCGCCGGACCCGAGCGGGCCATGTTGGAATGCGCGCGCCTCGTATCCAACGACCACGAATTTCTTGCCGCCGCCCGCTTCATGCGCGGCTTGACGGACCCATGTCCGACGATGGCACAAAAGCTGTTGGAAAACTGCGACAGTGTAAAGGCCAAACGGCTGTTCCTCTTGCTAGCGCGCCACACGCGGCGGCCCTGGTTTCGCGCGCTCCACCCCAAACGGCTTGACCTGGGCAGCGGACCCCGCCAGGTGGTTCGCGGCGGCAAGTTGGACAAAACCTACAAAATCACCGTGCCGCGCGAACTTGAAAAGTGACGGCGGGGGAACAGCGGCATGGAATGGGGTAGGGTAAGTGGGACCAGGGAGAAACCCGTGACCGAGACGTCAAAACAACCGCCCACGCGCATCGTCAACCCAGGCGGCACGGTGCCGCGCGGTATCGACGACTTTGCCGAGGCGAGGACTCAGGGCTCCGGTTGATTGGGGACGTTCTTACCTGCGACGACAAGATTGCCCTCATTACCCGTCCGCGCCGGTTTGGGAAGACCATCAATCAAAGCATGCTGCGGTATTTCCTTGAAACGCCGCCGGAGGGGACGAACACACGGGCCTTGTTTGACGGTCTGCTGGTGTCCGAGGACGCGGCGACAATGGCGCATCAAGGCAAATACCCC
>JBCCEG010000138.1:0-4701 GCA_039030455.1 Myxococcota bacterium
GGTTTGAGCCCTGCCTTTGGGGGCCGAGCTCGAAGGGCCTTCCTTCATCTCCCATGAAGCTTCTTCACGGATCTTTCATGGGTTCACCTCCATGCCTTCCCCGTGTGCTGTGGCACACTACCAATCCAAGAAAATAGTGTTCCTTTCCTGTCATCCCCGCGAAAGGTTGTCTCCAGGTCGGGGCCGGAGCCAAGGCCCCTTCCCTGCTTGGGGTACGCAGTCCACACTCGTGGACTGCTCACGCAAGCGTGCCCCCGCACAGCCCCTGCCCCCCGAGCAGGGGCAGGGATCCAGAAAATTCGAGAGCGAAAAACGACCTGGGGTTGGCGAATTTGTAATATTATTTTCCGTGAATGGTATTACTTCATGACGATTGAGAGCTCATAATCCATAATCAATAATTCATAATTTCCCTACAGCGCATGCTTCAGCATCGATATCCCATGTACATCCCTTCTTTTTGCATACGGTTTCTCGCAGATCGACGCATTGCAAAAACAATATCATCTTCGTGCGGCTCAAACAAACGCCATCGGAACGCAAAAAACAATGCTCTTTGCTTTTGTATCTCTTGCACGCGACCGGAGTAAGATCTCCACACGTCCCTTGAACAGGGGGTGGCGACTGTTCAGCCGAGTCCGGCTCGGTGGTTGCTAAATTCGTCACCTGTTCACCACCGCAAGAAAACAGCAGCAAAAAGACCCCGTAAACGGCGAGTACGGAATTTTTTCCCCGAAAGACGAGCATTTCCAACGACCCTCCGATAACTTTTACACCACCCCTCGCAGCTTGTCCTCGCGGCTTAGCTGCGTTTGGTCTTCGTGGATTTTGGTGTCCCGCTTGGTCGTTGCTTGTGTCTCGCGGCGATGCTTGGCCCATTGGTGCAACCGCAAGTAGACCGCCGGCGCGACAAACGTGGTGGAAAATCCCCCCAGCACAATGCCGAATGACAGCGCCTGCGCGAAAATCGCGATGGTGCCGCCCGCCCAGATCCACAGCGCCACGCTGGCGAACAAGGTGGTGAGCGATGTGTTGATAGTACGGCTGAGCGTGTCGGTGAGCGAACGATTGATATGGCCGACCAACTCGTCGCGGCTAAGCGTATCCCGTTGCAATGGCGGAATCGCCTCGCGCATGCGGTCGTACACCACGATGGTGTTGTTAATGGAGTACCCTACGATGGTCAGCAACGCCGCCACACACGGCAGGTTAAACTCACGACCGCCGACGGTGAAGATCAGTAACGTGCCCAGTGCGTCGTGCACAAGAGCGACGATAGCACCGGGGGCGAACAACACGTCGAACCGCACGGCGATGTAGACCAAAATCGCCAGCAGCGCGTACAACACGGCCAAAAAGCCATCGGTGCGCAATTGTTTAGAAACCTGGCTGTCCACGAACTCCACGCGCCGCACGGTCACTTGGCCAAAGGTTTTGCTCAACGTTCGCTCGATGCGCCGTGAAATTCCTTCCAACTCGAAGGGGAGCGTCTTTGTGGAAGCCACCGCTGCATTGGTAGAGACACGATTAATCGCGTCTCTACGAGCGATATCGTTTTTGTCATTGATGGAAATTTCCGCCTGCTTGAGCACTTCCACCACGGCTTGCCGCTGTTGCGTAGAGACGCGATTGTCATCTTCTTTTTGCCCTTCTTGCGGTATGGGCAGATGAATCAGCAAACGGTCGGCCGCGTCGGGATCCAACGTCGCGGTGATTGCACTCGCATCGGTCTTGCCGTCTCTACTGAATTGTTCGCGAATCAGCCGTTGGATGCGCCCAAGCTCCGCGGCGCCGATGCTATTAAGACGCTCTACGCGGATCAACAGCTCGTTGTTGTCGGGCGCGCCATAGCTCTGCACCTGATTTTTGTCCAGGCCGATGGATTCGAGCGTCTCTCGCACGGCTTGCGACGACACGGGCTTGGCGAATCGGACTTGCATTTCGGTGCCGCCCAAAAAGTCGATACCCCAGTTCACGCCTACCCCCAGCAAGCAAGCCAGGCTGACGCAGGCGATCGCGGCGGCAACCACTATGCCGAGGCGAAATCGGCCGACAAAGTTCAGTGGCTGCTTGGGGTGAAAAAGGCGAGCCAAACTCATAAGGTAATCCTCGCGGGCCGCAAGGCGACGGTCATGTCGAAGAAGATGCGGGTGATGAAGACGGCGGTGAACACCGATGAAGCCGTTCCAATCAGCAGGGTGGTGGCGAAGTTCTGCACCGGACCCGAGCCGAATTGCCACAGCACCACCGCCGCGATAAACGTGGTGACATTGGCGTCCATGACGGCGCTAAAAGCGGCATCGTACCCCCCCTTAACCGCTTGCGCCGCTGTTTTGCCCGCCAATAGCTCCTCGCGGATGCGTTCGTTGATGATGATGTTGGCGTCCACGGCCATGCCCACGGTCAGTAGTAACCCCGCCACGCCCGGCAGCGTGATGGTGGCTCCCAACCACGACAAGCCCGCCAGCACGAAGGCGAGGTTAAACGCCACGCCGATCAGGGCGAACAGACCGCCGAGGCGGTAGACCACCAGCATGAACGCGGCGATGAGCAACGCGCCCGCGGCGCAAGCTTGGCGCGCCGCGTTGACCGAGTCGGCGCCGAGCGAGGGACCCACGCTGCGCTCCTCGCGAAAGCTAACGGGGGCGGGCAGGGCGCCTGCCTTGAGCACGAGCGCCAGCTGATTCGCGTCGGCCATCATCTCCCGCGGCAGCCGCGCGCCGCCCATGCTGATGGAAGCCACCCCGCCGGAGATGCGGGTTTGGATCACGGGAGCACTGTCCACTTGCTCTTCGAGCACGATGGCCATGCGCTTGCCAATGGAGCGTTGGGTCAGTTCGTCGAATGTACGCGCGGCGGCGGGGCTAAACGTGACCGCGACAGCAGGTCGGGGGTCCATGTCCGACCCAAATGTCACGCGGGCATCCACCAGGTCGTCGCCCGTGAGCGGTACGTTCGTTCCCAGGGTGTATGTGCGCATGAACTTGGAGTCGTCGCCAAGCGCACCATAGCGAATCACATGATTGGTGAAGGCTTGCTTGTGCACCAATTCCTTCACTTGTTGCAGCTTGTCGGCGGGAAACCGCAAGTAGGTGTCATTGCCTGTGGATTCGTCGGGGCGGCGGTAGCTAGATCGGACGAGCTCGATCTCCTGGGGCAGGCCGGTGAGTTTTGCCAGAATATCGGTGTCGTCGTCGCACATGCGGAATTCCAGGCGCGCCGTGCGGCCGATCATCCGTTTGGCTTCTTGCGGGTCGTCGTAGCCCGGCAGCTGAATTTGGATGTTGCGGGCGCCCTGTCGCGCAATGGTGGGTTCGGTGACCCCCATTTTGTCGATCCGGTTGCCCAAGATGCGGATCGTTTGGGCGACGGCGTCATCCTTGGCCCGTTGCATCCACGTTGCGTCGAATTCCACTGTCAACACGCTGCCTGCTCGTCCTCGCAGAGTGAGTTCGGGGAATCGTTTTTGCGCTTCCGTCCAAAACGCGCCGGCCGTTTCGGCGCTGGTGAACGACAGCTCTAGCGCGTGGGGCAGCCCTTGATCGGCCAAGTGTTTGCTCGCGGTGGGCAGGGGAACATCGTCGTCCAGCGCTTTTTCGCGCAGGCGCGCGGCCAAGCGCGCGGCGCGCTCGGCGACAGCCTTGTCCGTGTCTACGCCCAGCAGCAGGCGAATCCCTCCTTGCAAATCCAGCCCGGGGACCAGGTGGGATTGGCTTGCCCAGCTTGGTAAGTGCTTGGCGAATGCGTTGCTGTCGCGCTTGACTTCTCGCAGTTGGTCGGGGCTCAACGAAAAGTAGACGGCCGTGGGCCACACCAGGTAAAACGCCACGCCCAACAAGGCCAGCGCGAGCAACAACTTGAGTTTCGTGTTTGTGTGCATGGGGGTGTTAGTTTCCGCGTCGATGTGTAGAGACGCGATTAATCGCGTCTCTACACATCCATTGCGTCTCTAAAGGATTAGCGGCTAAAAATGGCGTCATTCGATGACTTCGCATAAGCGGTTTATTTGGCTTTCCCTACGCGTTTTGTGGTTGTTTCCGCGCCCGCTTTCGCTTCGCCGGGCTTGGGTGTCGGAGGTTGTTGCGGGTCCATGCGGGCGTGCACGGCTTCGCGCACGACCTTCATGCGCGCTCGATCGCCGATTTCTAGGTTGACAAAGCGGTCGTCCACCGCGTGCACGCGCCCGGCGATGCCGCAAGAGAGAATAATTTCATCTCCTTTTTTGAGTGATCCGATGAGATCCTCGTGCTGTTTGCGTTGCTTTTGTTGTGGCCGAATGAGAACGAAATACGAAATCGCCGCGACCGAGCCCAGCAAAAACGTGGTGGAGAGAGCCCCCTCTGATAGTCCGAAGTCCCACATGGTTTACTCAGCTTACCTATTGATTCCCCGCTAGCGCCAATCTCTTGAGTTTTGAGGATGATACGCTAAGTTCAGTCCCATGGCAAAATGTAGGGGGGGTTAGAGTTCGCATGAATGCACAAGTGGCTAACGGGAGCGCGCGCATCGTTAATCCGGGCAACCCGGTGCCGCGCGGCATCGACGACTTTGGCGAGGCGAGGACTCAGGGCTGTTGCTTGGTCGATAAAAGCCGGTTCATTGGGGACGTTCTTACTTGCGACGACAAGATTGCCCTCATTACCCGTCCGCGTCGGTTTGGGAAGACCATCAACCAAAGCATGCTGCGGTATTTTCTTGAAA
>JBCCEG010000139.1:0-4693 GCA_039030455.1 Myxococcota bacterium
CACGCTATTTTCCGCAAAGCATCGTGTTGTGCGGCATGCGCCACTTAAAGGACTACCGCATGGAGTTGGGCGAGGAAGGTCGGAAAGTGTTGTCGGAGGCCAGCCCCTTCAACATCAACTCCGAATCAATGCGCTTGGGCGATTTTTCGCAAGAGGACATTCAAGCGCTCTACGCCCAGCACACGCAAGAGACGGGTCAAAAGTTCCAGCAAGGGGTTTGCGAACGGGTCTTCGAACTCACGCAAGGGCAACCGTGGCTGGTGAACGCCTTGGCCTACGACCTCTGCTTTCGCGACCAGGCCGGGCGGGTTCGCGCCACAACCATCACGGTCGCGGACATCGACACCGCCAAGGAGCGACTCTTCCAACGCCGCGAAACCCACTTGGACCAACTCATGGCCAAGCTCAAGCAAGAGCGGGTGCATCGCGTGATTGCCTCCATCGTCAGCGGGCAAGACCTGGAGATGAGCTTGCAGGATGTGGAATATTGCACGGATTTGGGTTTGGTATGTCATCGCGAGGACGGGGCGGTGGTGATTGCCAATGCCATTTATCGCGAGATCATTCCCCGATTCATCATGGGCAATTGGCAACAGCGGTTGGCCAATACCACGCCTCGCTTGGCCCGACTCGGACAGCCGCTGGACATGAAGGAGCTCCTCGCCGCGTTTCAACGCTTTTTCCGGCAGCACTCCGAGAGTTGGCTGGATGCGTTTCAGTACAAGGAGGCGGGGCCGCAACTGCTGCTGCAGGCGTTCCTGCAGCGCACGGTGAACAGTCGCGGCTCCATCCACCGCGAGCAAGCCGTGGGCAGCGGGCGCACGGATTTGATTGTCACCTGGCCGTTGGGCGACAAAGACGTCACGCTGCAACGCGCGGAAAAGAAACAAATCGTCGTGCTGGAACTCAAGCTCATCCACCGCAACGACGGCGCCGACACTGTCATTGGCAAGGGACTGAAACAAACCGCTGCTTACATGGATCGGTTCCACGCGCCCGAGGGCCACCTGCTCCTCTTCGACCGCCGCGCGGGCAAAAGCTGGGATGAACGGATTTGGGTTAAGCACGAACAAGCCCCCGACGGCAAGAAAATCACCGTGTGGGGGCTTTAGGTCAAGAATCCTCGACGCCAAAACGGCCAAAGCCGCCCTACGCGCGGGCCGGACGCACAAAATACCCCCTAAAACCTCCCCGCCCGCTCCACCAAGGGCCAAACAAACCAAAACACAAGCCCTCGCCACGCAAAGACGCATGAAAAAACAGCTTTCGCCGGGGAGGTTTTAGGGGGTAGCCTCTCCGACCACGGAAGCCTCGAGCGAATCTTGCAACAAGCAACCGGCATGCCATGATCTTCTCATGGGCACCTCGCCACGGTTCGACCAAGCGCCGCGCGAATCGCCCCGCCACGCCCCCGACTCGGCCGCCGCCATCATGCGACCGGAACCGGCGCGCCTCGCTCACAAGGCTTGCGTCAAGGACGCTCTTGAACTCGCGCGAGGACTCATCGAGAACAGAGAAGACCCTCACACCCTGTGGGTCGTTAACGACAACCACCGACTTATCGGAGCCTGCCGTCTCCCCGACCTCCTCAACCAATCGCCCGCCACTCCCGTCACGCGCGTCATGGACACCAACTTCTTCGTCGCGCGGCCCCGCATGGACCGGGAGCAAGTCGCCCGTCTCTTCCAACGCCGCCGCCTCTGGGTCGTGCCGGTGCTTGATTCCCACGACCACATCCTGGGATGCATCGGCGTGCATGACGTCATGGACGTGCTCGCGGCCGAGGCGCGCGAGGACGCCCCACACATGGTGGGCACTTCCCCCCGAGAACTTATCCGCCCGGCGCGGGCATGGACCATCGCGCGCGTGCGCCTGCCTTGGCCGGCCGCCTGCCTGGCGTGTTCCCTCGCTTCCGCTTTCCTCTTGCGCGCCTTCGAGACCGTCTTGGATCGCGCCATCATGCTGGTGCCGTTCATTTCCATCATTACCGCCATGGGCGGAAACGTGGCGGTTCAGTCGGCGACCCTGCTCTTGCACGCTTGGATTCGCCCCGACGACGGGCCGCCAAACACCCTGTGCTTTCTCCGGCGCGAGCTCAAGGCGGCCTTGATCTTGGCAACCATTTGCGGTCTGGCGTGTTCTTTCGTCGCCGTCACGATTTTGGGTCGGGGCAACGTTGCCTTGGCCCTCGTGGTGTTCCCAGCCATGGTGACCGCCGTCACGGCCGCGCCGGTGGCGGGCGTCCGCGTTCCCACCGTGTTGCGGCGCCTGGGCATCGACCCCACCATTGCCTCCACCCCCGCCGTCATGGCATTGAGCGACCTCATGGGAATCGCCTTTTATCCCGCCATCGCCATGCCGTTCCTCGGGCACTTGCGATCCTAGGAAAACGCCCCCGAGGCGGCCAAACCCTTTTTCTTGAATCTGTGTTACACTACCCCTAAGCCTGGCTTTAATTATTTAGGGGTCGCCCCGACTATTCGGGGCGGCTCTGTTCTTCGCCGCTCCTTCCCCCTCCCCTTCCGATCACAACCATGAACAAGGAGCGCGTTGCATGCCCGTGCTTGGCAAACCCAAGGACTTCCTCAAGCAATACAAATTTGTCATTCAGTGCGACCGTCTTCACGACGTCAAGTTCCAAAAATGCAGCCAACTGGAACGCGAAATTGAAGTCATCGAGATCAACGAGGGCGGCTCGTTGTATCCCCTCAAGGACGCGGGCAGGCTCAAGTTCGGCACCATCACTCTCACGCGCGGACTGGCCGTCAACGACAGCGACTTCGAGAACTGGTTTAACGAAGCCGCCGTGGCCGCCAGTGATCTCGGCGGCGTCGGCGACGCCTACAAAGCCAACGTCGATATCGTCAACCTCAGGCGAGACAACTCCTCCGGCAAGCGCTGGCGACTCTTCAACGCCTGGCCCACAAAACTCACCGTCGGCGAATGGGACGCCTCGGGAAACGAGATCACCATCGCCGAACTGGAACTCACATTCGACTACGCCGTCCTTGTGTAATGATGAATAATAATGAGATTCTAAACATCATGAAAGTCCGCGACATGAAACTTCTAAACAACATCAAAAGCGGCCGAGCTCTCAAAACGATTTTAATAAACTGCCTGAAAACTCCCGATCTCGACGTGGATACACTTGACCGCGCCGTTCGCGTTCCCTAACACAAACAAACAAGGAGGAAAACACAATGCGCATGACAATCAACCTACCCGGATGCAACCGCGACGTTGATATACGCGGCATGAGCACCGGCGAGATGGACTTACTTACCAACCCCGCCCACGTGAAAAGCGGCCGGGCACTCAGAACGATCGTCAAAAAGTGCCTGCTCACCCCCGATATCCAACTAGAAAATCTGCTCTACGGCGACTTCATTGTCCTAACGATAGCCGTGCGCCGCGCCACCTACGGCGACGAATGTGACTTCATCGCACAGTGTTCCTTCTGCAAACACGGCGGCACCTATACCGTGGATCTCTCTCAACTCCCCGCGCGGCAAGGCGACCGCGAGTTGGTGGAGCGCCAGCTGCAAGACCCCGAGGCCTGCCATGCCTACACCTTCCCCGAGTGTGGACGCACGGCCAGATTCCGGCTGGAACAGGGAGAGCAACAACCCGTTACCCCCAAGCAGCTCCGTGTGGAAACCCTGCAACGCCGCATCGTCGCCGTGGACGGCTTGAAGGAATCGGGCACGCCGCTGCGGGTTTTCCTGCGCGATGAACTCCCAGGCGGCGACACCTCCGACTTCCTGCGCTATTACGATCAGGTGTCGCCCGGCATCGATGACGAAGTCCGTGTCAACTGCACCGGGTGCGGCGTCGAGTTCCAGTGCAACATGTCGCCGGGGCTCGAAAGTTTTTTCGACCGATCCAAGCAGAAGACCTCTGGCGAGCCAAACTCTACGTTACGTGCCAGGCCGGTTTCACCGTCGGAGTCAACCTGTCTTGGTCCGAGTGCGACCGCTTGAGCTGGCGTGAATTCGTCTGGCTGCTGGAACGGCTGACCGAGTTGAGGGAGCGCCAACAAGCAAAGTAATTATGAATTATTAATGATGAATTATGAGTACTTAAACATCATGAAAAAAGAAACATTTTGGTTACCAATTATGACTCATAATTCATCATTCATAATTCATGATTTCTCCGCTCCGAAGGAGCGGAGATGCTAGATCCCATCGGCGTCGTCTTCCAGCTCAAGGACCGAGCAAGCGGCCAAATCGGCAAGCTGCAACACCGCTTTGAGCAACTGCACGGCACCTCCGACCGCGTCACCAAGGCCTTCAACGCCCACGCCAAGCGCATGGGCCAAGGCATGAGCCTCATGGTGGGCGGTGCCGTGGGCGGCAACATGCTGCGAGGTCTGGCCAACGACGCCACCACCTTCGAGGCCGCGCTCACCAAGATGGCAAGCGCCGCCCGCGCGGGAGGCCCCGAGGTGCAACAGCTGTCGGACAAGGCGTTGGAGTTGGGCGTCAAATTCGAATTCAGCCCCGATGAAACCATTATGGGCATGAAAGCCTTGGCCTCGGCCGGGCTCAACGTGCGGCAAATCTTGACGAGTGTCCCCTCCGCTCTCCAACTAGCCAGCGCCGCCGCCGGCGAGATCTCCATCCCCCAAGCCGCCGAAACCTTGACCGCCGCCATGAAGGGCTACGGCATGGCCGCCGAGAATTCCGGC
>JBCCEG010000140.1:0-4658 GCA_039030455.1 Myxococcota bacterium
CCCCCCCCGGCACTTGCGCCGTGGTGATGACGGCATCCATGCCCGAGGCTACACGCGCCAGGCCTTGTTGTTGCGTGGCAAGCGCATCCGTTGTCACGGCTTTGGCGTAACCTCCCGTGCCTTCGAATGTCTGTTTCAGATCGATCCCGACAAATTTCGCGCCCAGGCTTTCTACTTGTTCCTTGACCGCCGCGCGCACGTCGTAGGCGTGCACGCGCGCGCCTAGTCGCTTGGCGGTGGCGATGGCCTGCAGTCCCGCCACGCCCGCGCCTACCACTAAGAAGCGTGCTGGTTGCACGGTTCCCCCAGCAGTCATCATCATGGGGATCACCTTGTGCAGATGGTGCGCGGCGAGAATGACGGCGCGATAACCGGCAAGATTCGCTTGAGAGCTGTTGGCATCCATGCCCTGCGCACGCGACACGCGGGGAATCAATTCCATGGCGAACAGGGCGGCGCCGGACTCGGCCAGGTGCTTGACCCGCGTGGGGTTGCCCAGGGGATCGAACAACCCAATGCACACCTGGTCTGGGCGTAACCATGTCGCTTCATCAACGCCGTCGGAGCGTTGCGCGGGCGCGGCCACCTTCAAGATGACAGTGCAGGTCCGCCACAGTTTGGCGGGGTCGGGCTCGATGCGCGCACCCGCTTGCGCGAACGCTTCGTCGCTCAGTCCCGCTGCTTTTCCGGCGCCTTGCTCGATCCAAACTTCCAACCCTTGCCGGGTCAATGAAGGAAGCACTTGTGGGTGCATCGCGCAGCGGTACTCCCCCCACGCACCCTCTTTGGGGACGCCAACGCGGATCGGATTCACGCTTGTGTTGCTCATATGCGGGAGGTTTTGGCCGTTGCTTCAAAGTGCCATCAGGCCGACGAAGTTGTCAATCAATATAGTGGAGTCTTCCACCTGAACCTGATGGCCAAAAGTCTGGTGCACAGGGCACCGACGAGCGTGATGATCACGGCTGCAAAGATCTCGTCGGGATTGATGCGCGTGGTTTGCCAGATGAGAGCAGCCGAAAGGAAAAAACCCCAGATGACGGAGACGATGGGATAAAACGACCCGCGGATCGCGGCGATTTCGCGCTCACGGCTGATCATGTCGCGCAAGATGCCGCCGCCGGTGGTGGAGATGGTTGCCAGCAACGGCCCCCACAGCCAAAGGGGATCGAATTGTGCCTCCACGGCAACCACCACGCCGACTACGGTAAAGGCCGCCAGTCCCAGAGCGTCGGACAGCTCCGTGGCCGAGGCGAACGTTCGGTTTGCCCGCTGCTGCAACAAAGCGTATTTGCCCCAGCGACCGTGTTTTTTCAAGAAGTCGTGCATGCGTAGTAACGCAAAACCGATCACCACCGTGATCAGAATCGCGTAGAGGTAGTGTGGCGTTCGAATGGCGCTAATGGGACTGCGCGCCACCAGAACGTCACGAATGGCACCGCCGCCGATGGCGGGGAGAGCGGCCAGCAGCAAAGCACCGAAGAAGTCAAACTTGCCTCTGCGCGCCAAAATGACCCCGGAGATAGCGAAGGCGATTGTTCCCAAGATATCAATGCTAAAGAACCACTCTCTTTCAATGGTTTGGAGCAGCAGGACGGGGAATACATACTCGGAGACAAGTTGCCGGTATCGGCCGCTCTCTTTGAGGCGCCGCAGGCTTCGGTTAAAGGCTTCTACCAATGCGGGCGAGGTGGATGCGCGGCTGAAAATGAGGTAGATGTCGGCCGCGGGTTGCATGCGCGCGTATTCTTGCACGCGTTTCATCCAGCCGTGCTTCCATGCCAGCGTAGCGCCCACGACTCGATCCGTGAGAAAACCGTCGATTTTGCCGCTAAAGAGATTGTGAAAGTTTTCTTCTTCTGTTTGCGCGGGCACAATGAGCGGTGTTCCAGCCTGCGCGCGAACATAGTCGTTGATCGTTGTCCCTACGTAGGCGTACCCGGCAACGACGCCCAGGCGGAAACCGATTTTTTGGAAATGTTCCACCATCTCTTCGGGTGTTTTAAAACTGAAACCGTGGGGAGATTTTTTAGGGAGGTACAACGAGTTGGTCTCTTTGCGGTAAGGAATGGAGTAGTAAGCGTATTTTTGCCGTTGTGCCGTGCGGAATGCGCCGGCGGCCACGTCACGCACACCCTGCCGCAAATCCAATTGGTGTTGTTGCCAAGAAACCTCGTTCAACTCGATGTCGATCCCCAAGTCGTCGGCAATCTCGCGCAGGATAGCGACATCCAGCCCTTGCAACTGCTGTTGCCCGGTTTGTTCTTGTTGCTCTGAGTATTGGTAAGGCACCCACGGGTACCATCCGCCGCGAAGCCGCACCCGGGGAGTGACCGAGGGGTTGGCGAGACTTTGGGTGAATGCTTGTAGGGATCCCTTGCTGATGAAGTAATATGTTTGGCCGTTGTGTTCAAGGTGCGTGAACGCCGTTTGCGGAGTGACGGGCAGTTGGCTAACAGGGTCGTGATGGGCTGGGGCATCACTTGCATTGTTTGTCTGGGCATGCACATGCCCCCCCGCAATCCCCAGAAGAAGTGTTGGAACAAGCCAGAACCAAGACAGAAGCACGGCGGCAAGCTGTTTCATCCACCTAGGCATTGCTGTTATCATGCCATGATAGATGTTCTGTTGGCAATTGTCATCAAATGGCATACGGATTTGAGTCTGTAAAAGGTTTTGTATTGAATGAAAGGAGCTGAAACAAGCGCAGCAGTTTTGAGACGGTCTGACATGCGACAAGGTGAGCCCTGGGGCATCTACGTGCACGTGCCGTGGTGTCGACGTCGGTGTGTCTATTGCTCTTTTTACATTGAGGTGGGCCGCGCGCGCGCGGGATTCGCGCAGCGGATTTTGACAGAGTTCCACGCGCGGCGGTCGGGGTGGCCGCGAGCAGGCGCCGTGAGTTTGTATCTGGGCGGCGGCACGCCCAGTACGTTGAGCGTCACGCAAGTTCGAACCCTGATTGTGGGCATGCGATCAAACGGTGCGCTGAGCCGGGGCGCCGAGGTGACGCTTGAGGCCAACCCCGAAGATGTGGAGCCTGTGATGCTGCGTCGCCTTGCCTGTTGTGGCGTGACGCGTTTGAGCTTGGGTGTGCAGAGCTTGCAAGGGGATATATTGCGGTGGTTGGGCCGCAAGCACGATCCCGCCCAGGCGCGTCGCGCGATCCGTTGGGCGTTGGAAGAGGGGTTTGCCGTCTCGGTGGATTGGATCGTGGGCGTGCCCGACGAGGATCCGCGTGCGTGTGAGTGGCAGGTTGCGTGGGCGGCGCGAGAAGGAGTGCAACACATGAGCGTGTATCTGCTGACGGTGGAAGAGGGCAGCAACCTCCACCGGTCACTGCGTGACTCTGCCGCCAAAGGTTCCGGCGGAATCGGAACGTCGCGGAAGGTCAAGGACGTGGACCCTGATGCGCAGGCGCTGGTTTATGAGAGGGTGCAGCGCGCGTTGCGGCGGTTGGGGTACGAGCAATACGAGGTCTCCAACTTCGCGCGGCGGGGTTGTGCAAGCATCCATAACCGCCTGTATTGGGCCAAGGGGCAGTATGTGGGTTTGGGACCTGGAGCCCACTCCATGCTGCTTTTATCGGATGGTTCTGTCATCCGCGAGCATACCCACGCCGCCTTGGCGCAGTGGTGGGGAAATCCAGCCGGAGCGCCCCGCACGGTGGAACAGCTGGCGCAAAGCGAGGCGTTGTGCGAATCGTTGGCGTTTGGTCTCCGTGACCTGCAAGCGGGGATCAATCCAACGGCGTTGAGTCAGCGCCACCGGGTTGCCTTGCCTGGCGCGCTGCTCCCGACGCTACGGCGGCTGCAACGGTGTGGTTGGATCCGGCAACGCCGACAGCGTTGGCATGTAACGTCTCGGGGTGCTTTGTTTGCCGACGCCGTGGCGCGTGAATTGTTGGTGGCTTCTTGAATTATGAATGACAGGAAGAAATTATGAATGATAAATTATGAGTTCTTAATCGCGGTGAAGAGAGAAATTCATAATTAATAATTCATCATTCATAATTTCTCGCTCACCCAGGCCGTGGCCTGCCGCACGGGGCGGCCTTTTATAATTATGAATTATAAATTATGAATGATGAGTTTCAAATCGTGACGAAGAGATGGTCTCATAACTCATAATTCATCATTCATAATTCCTCACTCACCCACGCGGTGGCCTGCCGCACGGGGCGGCCCTGCATGTCGTTGACGGTGAAAACACAGCCCACCAATGTGACCGGCTTCCCTTTTCCTAAGTACTTTTCATGATACTGCTTGTCCTTGATCTGTTGCAGCGCCGCTTGCGCGAGCTTTTTGTGCCCCTCGGCCAGCTCGGCGGCCAGCTCCGCTTGTGTCTCGGGGCTCTTGAGCCGATCGGCTTTGTCGGAATCCGGGGCCAAGTCCTTTTTGGGCGTTGGATTGCCCGGCTCTAGCTTGAACTCAAAGATGTAGGTGTGCGTGTCCAAATCGATGACCGCGTCGATGCGGCCGGTGTTGGTGCTCACTTCCGTCTGAATGCGTAAACCCAGCAACGCGTGGATCAGGTAAAACAAGCTCTGATAGTAATTTTCCTAGCCGATGTGCAGTTCGTATGGGACGTTGGCCAACAGGCTGCGCAGCGCGACGTAAAACGCGTCGAGCTCGTTCTCGGCCAGTGCGCCGGTCAAC
>JBCCEG010000141.1:0-4657 GCA_039030455.1 Myxococcota bacterium
AGGGTCCGGGCGCGCTTGCGCGCGTGCCAAACCAGCCAAGGGAACCAGCTGCAAACTAAACCCTATGTCACCCCTGGGCTCCCGGTGTCCTTTAGCAGCGACCGTGGACACCTGAGCGAGCTCGTTCACTGCACAAATGGGGCAGCGCATTTGCTCGCTTCGCTCCCAAGCGGTGTCCACTCGGCCATTAGCTGGGTTTGTGCGTGCGCAAGCGCACTCCAACCCGAACTATTTGCCAACGAGTTAGGTCGCTCCGATCTCTTCGGATGGGGTCAAAGAGCTCTATAACCGCAGCTGGGTCTGGGTAGCAGCGACCCGAAAACTCGTTTTTGGGAACGACCCTTAACTGAATGGTCAAGCTAAAACCAAAGCGCCCTCGCTTACCCCTGCTGTCATAACAAAATCCCATAGTACAGATTTAATTAAAAAGGCCGAAATTATGCCTCAATTGGATAAAGTCACATTTTTTGCACAATTTTTCTGGCTGTGTGTATTTTTTTTAGGTTTTTATAGTATGGCGGGTCTTACACCAGTAGAGAGAACACCCTTTGTAGACTGGTGCGGTCCACCAGTCTCGTGAGAAGGGCCTGTTTTGTTTCCCTACATCGTTCCCCGGGGCGGCTTCATAAAAAGTGCCTCACTTTCTTAAAAAAACTGTCGGTGTTTAGTTCGGGTAAACCTTAAACCGCTGGGCTCCTAAGTCGGGATGCACTCATTTTTTTGGACCGGCTCATCCAAAGAGCTGCGTACATGGCGAAGCGAGTTTACTCAGAAAGGTCTATTTACACACAACTTCCAGGAAAACAAGCCTAAGTCAGTGTGCGTACCTGCCAGGCATAGGCCGTCACGTCCGGCGGTGAGCTTTCATCGCGACCTTCGACCTAACTTGCCCCGCTGCCGGTATTGTGGAAGCGCCTGATTCTTCGGATCCCCATATGGGTGGAGTACTACTTAGTTCAAAACGATATAAATCAGCCGGGCGGTACTAGAAAGCCCGACAGGTTTGGGTTGCCATCTGCGGGGCCCAATTAGGACCGGCCCATTGCACGATCGCTCACATTCACGAAGGGCAACGGTGAACTTAGCCCCGGGGAGGGGAATCCTCGCCCCTTGTCGACTCGGCGAAAGCCCTATACGATCAATTAGGGGATCTGTGTTTCAGGAATACTAACAATCTAGAGGAAACTCCGAAGGCAAAAATATGAACGGGCCGAACATACCTCCCGTAGCCCTAAAACTTTGAACGATTGTGGCCCCTTCGGGCATCGTCCCAGCTCGGAGTGTGCAAGCGTCCTGGCGCAAGCGTACTTTTAATGGGCACTCGGAATACTTAGGCTTTGGGATATAAACAGAGCCGATCGCGATGTTTTTACAATAGGCGCGTATCGTCTGCGCGAATTACCGTGCCTATACGATAAGCACTGCTGGAGTAAATCTCGGAATGGCCGTCTAGCTAAATAAATTTGCGCGTACGCAAGTTAGACAACGATAGTCGGTGTCAGAGGCTCTCTTTAAGTTAAGTATAATTGTCAGGGGCTAGGGAAAACGCCCAGGCCACACAATCTTAAAGGTGAAGGTGTAACCCCACCGGTCAAGAGCGTGTACGCGGATCGTGGAGCGCGGGGTGTTTGGCTCTGCGGTGTTGGTGTTGCTGGGCAGGCCAAAAAACGACCTTTAGCAGCGACCCTGGACCAGCTCGCTGCATAAACAGTCAAGCTAAAGCGGGTTGTGCGTTTTGGGTACGTTCCACCCCAGCGGGTTCGCTTCGCTCACCCCTGTGCTGCACATTGGTTCGCGACCCTCACCCCTGGTGCTTGGTTTGTTCCTCGCTGCGCATTGGTGCGCGCGAACGCGCGCATGAAACGGTCCAGCTAAATTGGTTCCCTTGGCTGGTTTGAGCCCCCGCAGGGGGGTTGAACCTTTAGCAGCGACGCTTTTGCAGCGAAGCTGCAAAATGTGCTCAAGCTGCAAGTGAACAGAGGATCCGCAGCTCAGCTAGCACAAACCGGGCTCGGAACCAAACCGTGTTTACACGAACCGTCGAGTTATTGGGCCCCCACTCGGTTAGCTGGCCGGGCGTGTGAATGCCCTAACACGATCGGCAGCTGCAACGAACCACCGACCCCCGAGCAGCGGGTCGTCGACGGCTGTTTGCCGCGAAGGGCTCTTTTGCGGTCGGTTGTTTGGCCGAACTCGAAGTGCGCAAGCTCGTTCAAGGCACCTTTGAATAGACCGCGAAAAGTGAACTTTTCAATTCCCTCGCGGATGTTCCTCGCTGCGCTCGGAACCATCTTCAAGTAAAAGGATTGGCGCTCTAGCACCGGTGTTGCTCGCCACCAACCCCATCCCCAAGCTGCCGAACTCGTGATGGCCCATTGCCTAGCCGGGCGGTTATTTTGTGTGAAGCTCACTCCTTAGTGTGGTTTGTACTTAAACTCTCAGTGACGAACAATCCAATATATATATAACAGGTTGTTTAGGGGGGGACTCGAACCCCCGACACAAAGATTTTCAGTCTTTTGCTCTGACCGACTGAGCTACCTAAACAAGCTTAGGTCGGACCCACAGCAAAGCCTCTGCTAGCGGGGTGCCGAACTATACCGTAAGCTCATACAGCGACCCCAAACTCGCTAAGCTCGTTACACTCGTTCCGCAACGCACTGTAAGTGTGCGGACAGCAGGACTTGAACCTGCATATAGTTTTATACGGGAACCTAAATCCCGCGCGTCTACCAGTTTCGCCATGCCCGCGGATTTGTTTTATTAGGTTAAAACTTGAGCTTGTAGGTAAACCTAAAAGCGCCCGAACTCGACTTCTGCGCTTACAACCTTATGACCAGCGCCCCCTAACTCGACCTGCGGGAGGAGGGGGGCGTAATAAAAGCTCACGAGCTAGTTTAAGGCTTGGTAGTGCTCGACTGCACCAAACCGAACCCGCCCAGTACTAGTGCGAGGCTGCGTTAAAAGGTTGTAATGACCTAGCTAAAGAACTATTTGCTCTTCACCTACCCCGTTTCTTAGAATACCCCTCGGGGGAGTACACGAGTGCCCCAGAGGCACCTGTTTGTCAGGGGACGAGCACAGGCCATTTGGCGTCTTCAAGGGTTTGAGCGCGCGCCCACGAGCAAACCAGCGAAGTTTTCCCCCCAAGGGTTTTGCCCCGCCCAACGCTTTGTGTTCGACAAAGCAGTGTTGGGCCGAGGGTAGGGAGTGGACACCGTTCGGAGGTTTACCTATGAGGTTTACCTACACCGTTTGCAGGGTTCGGCACACCAGCTGCAAACTAAACCAATCGCGCCCACTTTTTGGGCAAACCTACCCTTCGGGGGCCCAAACCGAGCGGCGCCCAAGTGGCCAAACGCCCCAGGCGGGTTTACCGGTGCTGCTATTGTCCCAGACATACTGCGCTTTGTCTGAGACAATACCAAAAGTGTGCGCAATTAAGCGGTGGGCTCGCTGCACAAACCTTGTTCACAGAGGATCCGCAGCTTGGTTGCTTGGTTTGTTCCTCGCTGCGCTCGGAACCCTGTGCTGCACAGCGGTCCAGCTCAAGCTGCAAGTGAACAGAGGATCCCCAGGCCCAAGCTGGCCACTCCAGCTAAAGCGGTTTACACCTTTAGCAGCTCAGCTGGGGTCCAGCTCAAGCTGCAAGTGAACAGAGGATCCCCAGCTCAGCTGGCACAACCGCTTTAGCAGAGAGCCTGGAGCGAGGGTAGCGAGCTTGCACACGTGGTGCCCAAGCGCCCCGGGGGGGCCGGGCTCGCTGCAAACCAAACCACACACCTTTAGCAGCGACCGTGGACGCCCATGTTGTGGAACGAACGCCAAACTGGGCTGTTGAGGTTTCGCTTGACCGTTTCAACCGGCACACCACCCCAGTTCACGCCTAGGTGTGCAACCGGAGTGTTTGGTGTTTATAGTTGCCAGAGGATCCGCAGCGACCCTACGCCTCCAAACCTGAGCGACCGGTTTAGCGCCCTTAGGCGTAAACGGGATAATAGTTCGGGGCGACCACCCAGTGGCCTGTGGGGTGCGAGCGTATTTCGCGCGCTTGGGCGCGCCCACAATTAAGCAAAAGAGCACCGTGTGTATTCAGAGACCGCGGAGGCACGTGGGCATGTCTTATCCATTACGGATGAGTCATTGCTTATTGCCTTCTCCTACTCATAAATGGCCGTGGGGTGAGCTGAGCGAACCAAAGCTGCTTTGCGCTCTAAACACAAACACATTTAGGTTTTTCCCGTTCCGAACTGTCATTTTTTTAGGGCTGGAAGGTTCCTGGTATACGCCGGGGGCTTGATGGTACGAATAATAACCGTTTGGGCGGTATCCGACCGTAGGTTTCCGCGCGCACAAGACAAGAGTAGTCTATAAAGGCAAAGGCGCTGATGTTCAGCTGTTGTGTCGAGGGTCATAACCTAGGGTACTTGGCGTGATCGTAGGGTGAACCGCAGATGAGCCGTTAGTCCCAAGGTACGGTGTGCTGGTTGGTTTGTTCCTCGCTGCGCTCGGAACCCACCCCATCACCGGCCGAGGGTAGGGAGTGGACACCGTTGGGGGTCCACGGTTGAGCGAAGCAACGCGGCGCTACGCGCCGCTTTGCTTCGCTGGTTTGGGCCCCCGCTGGTTTGTTCCTCGCTGCGCATGGTAAGCTGAG
>JBCCEG010000142.1:0-4603 GCA_039030455.1 Myxococcota bacterium
GAAAAGGAAGAAGGAATTAATCCATGCTTATAGGGACTTCATCTGGCATCAGGGCGCTTCCAGTAGTCTTAGGCAAGACAATGCTCTAGAGGAAGCTACAGGAGAGGTTATTGACGCGACACCGGACGGTTCTCTCCCAACAAGAAAGGTTGCATCACCCGCCGCACCCGCTCTTGCTTGAGCTTGGCCATGAGTTGATCCAAATGCGTCTCGCGGCGTTGGATGAGCTTTTCCTTAGCCGCGTCGATGTCCTCCACCGTGATCGTCTTGGATCGATCCAACCCCGCTTTGTCGCGAAAGCAGACGTCATAGGCCAAGGCGTTCACCAGCCACGGCTGACCTTGTGTGAGCTCGAACACGCGCTCCACCACCCCCTCTTCGAATTGCTGTCCCGTCTCTTGCGTGTGTTGCCCATACAAATTCGCGATGTCCTCTTGCGAAAAATCACCCAACCGCAAGGATTCCGAGTTGATGTTGAAGGGACTTGCCTCCGACAGCACTTGCTTCCCCTTCTCTCCCAACTCCATCCGATAATCCCGCAAGTGCCGCATGCCGCACAAGACAATGCTCTGGGGAAACGGCGCGGTATCACGGTCGCAGTATCCGGTACGCAGTTGGTGTAGCACGGCGATCAGCGTATTGCCCACCAACGCGTCAATCTCGTCCATGAGTAAAACCAGGGGCTTTTGGCCGTGGTCACACCACTCCGTCAATACATATAGCAATGCGTTTGCCGCCCCCACGTATTCAAGCGTGTTTTTCCAACGTCCCATGACAAAGTTGTCTCGCAGTTGCCTTTGGGCGGCCATGGCAATCTGTCCCAATACAACCGCGATGCCCTTTTCCATGTCTTGCCGTGCCGCTTGCGCTTGTTGCAGTGATACATACACACAACGCAGTCTCCCTTCTCGGTTCACGTATTTCGCTAATGCCTTCAGACAGGTGGTTTTGCCTGTCTGACGGGGGGCATGGACCAAAAAGTATTTTTCCTGATCGATCAGGGACAACACCTTGGGCAGGTCCCAGCGAGAAAGGGGATCCAATCCGTAGTGCTTGGCCGGATTTAGCGGACCGGCGGTGTTGAAAAAGCGTTCCATCTCCACGAATGTAACACGAAGAAACCGACACTTTAGCGCGGCAAAACCCCGCCACCCGAGACACTCATTGACTTTTCTTCTTTTTCCGCGACTGCGGCGCGGCGCTTGCCGCGCTGGTTTCGGTTAAACGCTGTAGTAAACCGCCGTCAACGTGGAGAGCAGACAAACCAGGCAGCTGCACCGCGGCGCTTGTCAGGCGCAAACCACGAACACAAGCGTAGTATTCCACGGCGGCGCGCAACAGACACAACCCACGCAAGGCATCACCCACCGTGATGCGTGACGGGACATGCACCCTGGCAACGACGGCGCCCCCACTCTTGTCTTGCCGTGGCGCGCAGGTTTCCAGCGCAAACCCAACGGACTGTGCAACGTCGGCCAAACAGGTAGCACAATCGTTCACGAGTGCCAGCGCATGCACGGGAGAGCAATCAGGCGGCAATACGGCCGAACCGGCTTCATCCGCCTTGCGCAATACCAATCGCAGCTGCCACAAGGTCGGCTGCGGCGGCGCACCGCCGGCGGCCCCGGCGAGAGGCTGTTGCAGCAGCTGATGCTGTTGTCGCGACATGCCAAAAATCAAAGGATGAGGCAACTCGGCTAGATGCACGGGTCCCTTGTAAGCACACAACTCAACCTTACGCGGCAGATCCATCCCAGGCGGCGCATGGACATGCGTCATCCCCACCTGTGTCAAGAATGTCGCGACGGCATTGCGCTCTCCCCACGTCACCCATTGCCACAACTCTTTCATGATGATCGTCGGCCTCCCTTGCGATGGCCATAAACGTATGCCCTCAAGGACAACTCGTACCAGAATTCACAAGATTTAACGGATGGTCGGATAGCGAATCATGGAGATGACGGCGGTAAACTCACGCGTTTTGTCCCAACCACTCATCCGACAATCTCATAAATCCCTCTGATTCCGTGGTAGTGTAGCCTGAGCATATGATGAGCTCAAGCGCTAAACCGACACCCGATGCAACAAAATTCGCCTAATAAAAAAGGATTCGGCCATCGCGCGTGCACCGTGGTGCTGTGCGCCGGCAAAAGCTCGCGGATGAACACAACTCGATCCAAAATGCTGCTGCCGCTTTTGGGCAAGCCCATGTGCTTTTGGATGCTGGATACAGCGTTGGCCATGCAAACCGATCCCGTGGTTGCCGTCGTGAGCAACCGACCCGACGGCGTGGCCGATGCCGTCACACAGCGCTATGGCCCGCGCGTTTTGCTTGCCCGCCAAGCACAACCCAGGGGAACGGGAGACGCGCTGCGGTCGGGGCTGGCGGTTGCCGGTTCCCGCTACGACACGGTTTTGGTGCTGTACGGCGATACACCCCTGCTACGAACCGAAACCCTAACGGAACTGCTTAGCGCGCCGCGGCGGCCGGGAACATCCATCGCGATGTTGACCACCCGTTGTGCCGACCCAACCGGTTACGGGCGTATTGTGCGCAACGGCAGCGGTCACGTGACTCGCATTGTGGAGGACAAAGAGGCTTCGCGGGAGGAAAAAACCATCGACGAAGTCAACGTCGGTGTGTATGCGTTTGCCGGCGATTTCGTTCGCCAAACCCTGCCCAAGCTTTCCCCTCGTCAAGCCGGCGGTGAGTATTACCTCACGGACCTGGTCGCTCTTGCCGTCTCAAACAGCGGCGCGGCAAGCCCGATCGCGGATCTACCCGCCGACAAAAAAGAGACAGCCGGTGTCAACGATCAGATTCAACTTGCCGCGGCCCACCATGTTCTGCGCGAGCGGATCCTCCATGGCTGGATGCGCAAGGGCGTTGCCTGTCCGGACCCCAACCACGTTGCCGTTGACGACGGCTGCGTGCTGGCGCCCGACGTGGTGTTGGAGCAGGGTGTCCAGTTGCGGGGCCGATGCCACATTGCGGCAAGGTGCGTCATCGGCACGGGATGCATCCTCACGGACTGCGCGTTGGAGGAAGGTGTGCGCGTGGAGCCCTACTGCGTGTGCGAAGGGGTTCGCATTGAGAAGAACGCGCGCATCGGCCCCTTTGCCCGCATTCGCCCGCGAACGGTCGTCGGGAAAGACGCCAAAATCGGGAACTTTGTCGAAGTGAAAAACGCACACCTGCGGCCGGGAGTCAAGGCCGGACACCTGGCGTACATTGGCGACGCCGCCGTGGGGGCGGAAAGCAACATCGGCGCGGGCGTGGTAGTGTGCAACTACGACGGTGTCACCAAACACGCCACGAGCATCGGCGCGCGAGCATTCATTGGCTCTAACAGCACACTCATCGCTCCCGTGTCCGTGGGCGACCAAACTTACGTGGCCGCCGGCACCACAGTGACCCACGACGTTCCCCGCGACAGCCTGGCCGTGGGCAGGGCGCGTTTGTGCACCAAGGAAAAAGCCGGTTCCGCCCTGCGGCAACGGTTGCAACACCGTGCCGCGAGCAAAAACGCGGAAGACCGTTGAACGGCGCGCGGCAGCACCGAATGTCCCAGGACCGATCGCTCAAAAACCGAATCAGCTCAGGCATTCGTGCTTGACCGCCGCCTCCTTGCCCTTGAATGCCAACCCCAAGGCGATGACCGTCTCCACTCCCCGCTTGGTCAGGTTGACGTGGTAGTGCCTGTCTTGAATTTGTCGCAAGGCCTGCTGTGCCGTCTCCAACAGCGAATCACTTGGGCGTAGGCATTTTTTAAACTCCAACACAAAGCCGGGCAGGCTTTTATCCTTGGGTTCCAACGCCAAGTCATAGCGGCCAAGGCCGCTGAACTGCTCCGAGTCGATCACGTAACGATCCCGCAGGTACGTCACCATTCCCAGCACAAAAGCGTGGTAAAAGCGTTCCGGTTTGTCTCCGCCCGCGTCGAACACACTGATGCTTTCAGCAACCAACTGCTCGAATCCCGCCGCGAATTCCTCCACCTCTCCCGCCACCAGAGCTTCCAGCAGCTGCATGCCGCCGCTTTTGCTCCCCCCGCAGCCACTTGCGCACAAGGGCGCCGTAGACTTCCTTTACCTCTTTGTTGGGAATCCGCAAGGCCGCCTCTTGCGCGGATTTCTTTTTGTCGTGGCCGGGGTGCAGCGTCAGGTAACCGGAGGCCAGCAACAACCCCCACAGGTTTTCTGGATCCGTCTCCAGCTCTTGCAGCGGAACGTTTTGCTGCACCTGTTGGATCGTGACGGAATTCTCTTCGTCCAACAACTCTCGCAACCCGCGCTTCACGCTCGTATCCGAACGGGAAAGCAACTCGTGCACCAAATGGTTGCTGCTGGTGTTGACCCAGTGGGGCCGAGGGGTTTGGGTGGGATTGGCCGCGTAGCTGATCACGGACCAGGGGTTGTAAATGGTCGCGGGGGCGTCGGCGCCAAAGCGGTAACCGTCGTACCACGCGCGCACGGCGTCAAAGCGATTGGACAGCCCCCGCGCGGCCACCAGTTTCTCGACTTCTTCCTCGGTAAAGCCAAAGCACGAGGCAAACAGGGTTCCTGCATGAAGGGTGTGCTTGAGTGGGAGGGATATTTTTCA